>JACCXR010000033.1 GCA_013696915.1 Euzebyaceae bacterium | reverse complement strand
GGCTAGTCCAGCCGGAAACCGAGCTTCATCGTCACCTGGAAGTGCCCGACCTCTGCGCCGTCGACGATGTGACCGCGGATCGAGGAGACCTCGAACCAGTCGAGGTTGCGGATCGTCTCGGAGGCCTTTGCGATGCCGTTGCGGATCGCCTGGTGGAGGCTGTCGGGTGAGGTCCCCACGACCTCGCTGATCACGTAGGTGTTGTCGGCCATGCACGCGCCCTCTCGTCAGTGGTGCTGTCGGCGCGACCCTACCGGCCGGAGGCGGCGGCGCGCCGGCGGGGTGCCCGGATGGGTACGCTGGCGGGCACGGAGTAGTCCACAGCGCGGGCGAGGAGTTGCCCGCTCCGAGGTGCCGCAATGGCCAGCGTCCACCGCATGATCACCGGGCTCGCCGACTACACCCTCGCGGATCTGGAGGCCCTCGAGAACGAGCGCCCCGAACTCGGGCGGTTGGAGGTCATCGACGGAGCCCTCCATGCCACCGGGGAGTCGGCCGTGGGCAACCTCCACCAGCTCATCATGCAGCGGCTGCACCTGCTGTTCGCGACCGCCTGCCCGCCCGGGTCCATCGTCCGCATCGACACCTGGTGGATGTCGCCGCGCGGCAAGATCCGTCCCGACGTGGCCGTCTACCGCCGCGGCGACGAGCCCGCCGACCGCTACGGCGCGTTCCAGGTGGCGCCCCGGGCGATCCTGGAGATCCTCAGCGACGACGCCGACCACGACCTGGTCCGCAAGGACGGTGTGTACGCCCAGTTCGGTGTGACGCGCCGCGCCTACCTCGATCCCCGGCAGCGGCAGGGCTGGTGGTGCCGGATCGACGGCGAGGACCACGGCGGCCCGACGGCGCGGTGGCAGCTCGACGGTTGGCCGGAACTGCGCTTCCGCCGCGACGAGCTGCTCGGCGACTGACGAGGTCCGGTGGGAGCCGGCAGCCGCCGGGTCAGGGCCGGCCGCGCCTGGCGAAGGACCGCAGACGCCGGCGAAACGCCATGCACAGGCCGATCGCGGTCAGCCCCACGGCGGCACACGCCGGCGAGAGCAGGGCCGAAAATCCGCTGTTGGCCCGGAAGTCGTCGAGCGCGAGCAGCCCCCAGAACAGCGTCCACAGCCCGTAGACGACCGCCAGGGTGCACGCGTGCCGGCGCCACCGGCGGGCGAGCTCGGGCGCGATGACGGCCTCGAAGGGATCGTCAGGCATCCGGCGGCGCCAGACCGCGAGCGCGAGATGGTGCCGCTCGACCGGGTCGAGCGTGCGCTCCCAGACGCGCTCCCACAGTTCGTCGTCCCAGACCAGCTCGTCCTGCACGTCAGCCCTCCCGCCCGTGGCTACGCGTCGCCGTCCGGCGCGGCCATGCCCCCGCGCGCCTTCCACTGGAGGTAGGCGGCGATGAAGTCGTCGATGTCGCCGTCGAGCACGGCCGCCGTGTTGCCCGTCTCCTCCGCCGTGCGGTGGTCCTTCACCATCTGGTACGGGTGCAGCACGTACGAGCGGATCTGGCTGCCCCAGGCGACGTCCCGCTGCTCACCGCGGACGGCGGACAGCTCGGCGTCGCGCTTCTGCCGTTCCAACTCGGCGAGCTTCGCCTTCAGCAGCACCATCGCCGTCGCCTTGTTCTGCAGCTGGCTGCGCTCGTTCTGGGAGCTCAGGACGATGCCGGTGGGCAGGTGGGTCAGCCGCACCGCCGAGTCGGTCGTGTTCACGCCCTGGCCCCCGGGGCCGGAGGAGCGGAAGACGTCGATCCGCAGGTCGTCGTCCGGGATCTCGATGACGTCGTCGAGGTCCTCGAGCACCGGGACGACGTCCACGCTGGCGAAGGCGGTGTGCCGTCGCGACTGCGAGTCGAAGGGGCTGATGCGCACGAGCCGGTGCACCCCGCGCTCGCCGTGCAGGAGCCCGTACGCCCGCGGGCCGTGGACGGTGAAGGTGGCGGAGCGGATGCCGGCCTCCTCCCCCTCCTGCTCGTCGTGGAGGTCCACCTTGAAGCCGCGGCGCTCCGACCACCGCAGGAGCATGCGCAGCAGCGTCTCGGCCCAGTCCTGCGAGTCCGTGCCGCCCGCACCGGCGTGGACGGTCACGACCGCGTCGCGGCCGTCGTACTCCCCGGAGAGCAGCACCCGGGTCTCGAGCTCGCCGAAGTCCCTGCGCAGCCCCTCGATGTCCCGTCCCACCTCGGCGGCCGTGGCCTCGTCGTCCTCGTCGCGGGCCAGCTCGGCGAGGACCTCGAGGTCCTCGAGGCGGGCGGCGAACCCGTCGAACACCCGCAGGTCGTCCTCGGCGGCGGACATCTCGGCCATGACCGCCTGCGCGCGGGAGGCGTCGTCCCACAGGTCCGGTGCCGACGCCTGCTGCTGGAGCTCCGTCAGACGCCGGCGCTTGACGTCGAGGTCAAAGGTACTCCTTGACTTCGGCGAGCTTCGCGGCGTAGTCGGCGAGCATCGGGCGGTGGTCGGTGGCCATCGCCCAAGCCTACCGGCGACGCGTCAGGCCGTGCGCCGGATGAGTTCGACGGGCTGTTCGGCGAGGTCGGCGAGGTCGGCGAGCAGGCGCTGGCCGGCCTCCGCCTCGGTGATCTCCTCCTCGAGGCGCACGTACAGCGCGTGCGCCTCCCCGAACACCAGGGTGGGAACGCCGCGGACGCCGAGCTCGTCCTCGGCCTCCGCGTGCCACAGGCCGACCTCGGCCCGCCAGCGCTCGCTGTCGGCGGTGAAGGTGTCGAGGTCCAAGCCCCCGGCCGCCCCGATCGCGAGCCATGCCTCCGCCGCCGTCTCCTCCACTGCCGAGTCGTGCACCGCCGCGAAGGCCGCATCGACGAGCGCCTCGTGCGCCGACCGGCCCGTCTCGCGGGCGAGTTCCCCCAGCGCGAGCAGTTCCAGGCCCCACGACCCGCCGGTGCGGTCCCACGAGCGTCCGGCGTCCACGGAGTATGGCCGGATCTCCACCGAGCCGCGCTCCGGCAGCAGGCTCAGCCAGCGCCAGGCCCGGTAGCAGAACCGGTCCTGGAAGTCGAGGTAGATCGCCGTGAGGGGAGACACCCGCTCACACTATCCCGAGACCTCCACGGGAAACGTGGCGTGCCCGCGGGCTGAGAGGGGTTCTCATCGTGGGCTACAGTTGGGGCCGCCTGGAGGAGGGCCCATGACACCTCTGATCGACGCCACGGAGATGTACCTGCGGACCGTCTGGGAGCTCGAGGAGGAGGGCATCGTCCCGATCCGGGCCCGCCTGGTCGAGCGCCTGGCGCTGTCGGCGCCGGCGGTCAGTGAGACGGTCGCCCGGCTCGAGCACGAGGGCCTGCTGCGCATCGCCGCCGACCGCACGCTGGAGCTGACAGATCACGGCCGGGAGCTCGCGATCGGCGTCATGCGCAAGCACCGTCTGGCGGAGCTTCTGCTCACCGAGGTCATCGGCCTGGAGTGGGAGCAGGTCCACAACGAGGCGTGCCGGTGGGAACACGTCATCTCCGATGCGGTCGAGCGCCGGCTGGTCGAGCTGCTGGGCTCTCCGACGACGTGCCCGCACGGCAACCCGATCCCGGGAATGCCGACCGCCGCGCCGGAGGAGCACCTCGTCTCCATGGCCCGCGCGGCCCGGACCGGCGGGATGGCGACGATCCGCCGGATCTCCGAGCAGCTCCAGGTCGACGTCGACGCGATGCGCTACCTGCGCGAGCACGGGATCCGGCCCGGCACCACCGCGGCACTGCGGCTCGACGCCGGCCACGTCGTGGTCGACGTCGATGGGACGTCGGTCAAGATCGACGACGACGCGGCCGCGCACGTCTACGTGGCCCCCGCCGCCTGACGCGAATCCCCAGAGCTTGCGGGGGCGATTCTCATGACCTCGGTGGTGGCTGAAGCGTGTGGACAACGGCCCGCGTGAGCTGCCGCAGGCGCTACGGTGCGGTCCGTTGCTCGGTCCGGCGGGGAGGTGCATCATGGCGATCAGCGAGAGGGATCGTGCCCGGCTGGCGGCCAAGCTGCGGGGCGCACTCGGCGAGGAGGGCGACATGATGGCGCAGCTGCCGCGGCACGAGGCCGAGGAGCTGGCGACCAAGTCGTTCGTGCGCGACGAGCTCGGGTCGCTGCGGCGTGAGATGCATGCGGGCTTCGAGGGCATCCGCGCCGAGATGGCTGCGCTGCGGACAGAGATGGTCGCCGGCTTCGCGCAGGAGCGCGCCGGGCGGCACGCCATGGGTGAGGGCCTGCGCGCCGAGTTCCGCGGCGAGTTGGTGGCGGCCATGACGACCCAGACCCGGATGGTCCTGTTCGCGCTCGTCGGCACGATCCTGTCGATCGCAGTGCTGGCCGTGACGCTCGCGAGGTTCCAGGGGTAGCAGCGGCAGAGGGTTGACGAAAGGCGGGGCTCACGCGGTGACCAGCGCGACCGGTTCGATGTCGCCGGCCGGGGTGAAACCGAAGACCTGCGCGTAGAAGGACAGCTCCGCCTGCTGGCAGCGGATGATCGTCTCGGCCTTGCGGAAGCCGTGCTGCTCGCCCTCGAACGCGAGGTAGGCGTGCGGCAGCCCCTTCGCCCGCAGCGCCGCCACCATCCGCTCCGCCTGCGACGGCGGAACGACGGCGTCCTCGAGCCCCTGGAAGACGATCAGCGGGCAGGACAGCCGCTCGGTGTGGTGGACCGGCGAGCGCTCCGCGTAGCGCTCGCGCGCCTCCGGCCACGGCCCGATGAGGCCGTCGAGGTAGCGGGACTCGAACTTGTGGGTGTCCGCGGCGAGCGCGGCGGCGTCGGCCACCCCGTAGTAGCTGGCGCCCGCCGCGAAGGCGTCGGTGAAGGTCAGGGCGCACAGCGTGGTCCAGCCGCCGGCGCTGCCGCCGCGGATCGCCAGCCGCGCCGGGTCGGCGTCGCCCCTCTGCACGAGCCACCGGGCGGCGTTCGCGCAATCCGAGGTGTCGACCAGCCCCCACTGGCCCTGTAGCCGCTCGCGGTACGCGCGCCCGTACCCGGTCGAACCGCCGTAGTTGACGTCCACCACCGCGAACCCGCGCGTGGTCCAGAACTGCACGGCGAGGGCGAACCCGCCGAGCGCCTGCGCTGTGGGCCCGCCGTGGCTGTAGACCAGCAGGGGCGGCAGCCCACCCTCCGGCGGCCCGACGTCGCGGTTCACGGGGCGGTAGTACAGGGCGTGGGCGTCGAGGCCCTGGCCCGTCGGGAAGCGGATCGGCTCGGCGACCGAGACGAATTCCGGGTCGACGTCGACCGACAGGGACCGGCGGAGCACCTCCCCGCCGCCGGTGGCCGGGTCGTGGACCGCGACGGCGGTCGGGACCGTCGGCGAGGCGGCGGCGAACAGCAGCCGGCGGCCGTCGCCGGCCAGCGACCACCCGGGGAAGGCGGTCCACGGCAGGTCAAGCCACGCGGGCTCGGCACCGGGTTCGACCAGCCCGACGCGGTGCAGGCCGTCGTGCATCGCCAGGCACGCGATGCGGCCGTCAGCGAGGAAGGTGTACGGCGACATCCCGAAGACCCACTGGGGGCCGGCGAGCTCCGCGTCGACCGGCGTGAGGTTCACCGGCCCGCCCGGGTCGAGCCGGTAGAGGTTCCACCAGCCGGTCGGGTCGGCGACGAAGTGCAAGACGCCGTCGGGGGACCAGGCGGGCGCGGACACCGACTCGGCCGGTCCGCCGGCAACCAGCCTGGGTGCCTCGAGCGTGCCGTCCCCCGCGATGCCGGCGACCCAGAGCTCCGTGCCGTCCCACGGCATCCGGGGGTGGTCCCACGTCAGCCACGCCAGCCGCCGGCCGTCGGGGCTGACCCGGGGGGCGGCGCAGAAGTCGTGGCCGGCGGCCACCTCGACGGGCTCGGTCGACCCGTCGACCGGCAGCACGACGACCGCGTTCACGGGCTCGCTCTCGCCGGTGTGGCGCTCCCGCACGCAGTAGAGCCGGCGCCCGTCGGGGGCGAGGTCGGCGTCGGCGTAGCGGTCCCCCCGGGCCGTCGCCGGCTCCGGGGTGATGGGGACCGGTGGACCGTCGCGGTCCTGGCGGTACAGCCGCTGGTCGGCGAAGTTTGAGAAGACGACCAGGCCGTCCCGGACGAGCGCCGCCCCACCCCCGTACTCGTGCACGGTGGTGCGGACGTAGAAGCCGGCCGGGGTGACGTCGGTGGTGGTCCCGTCGCGCCGCCGGCGCACCAGCACGGTGCGGCCCTGCTCGGCCGGGCGGGTCTCCGCCCAGAGCACGTCCTCGCCGTCGAAGGCGACCTGTCCGATCCCGACGCCGCTCGTGGCCATCATCTCCGGCGTGATCGGCGACGGCCAGGAGCCGTAGGGCAGCGGGGGGCGATCGGTCACGGATGGATCCTCCTTCGGATTCCATGACGGTCGCTGCGCGACCGCCTCCACCCAGATCATGAGAATCGCCTCGGACGAGCCTCGGCGATTCACGGTTAGGCGCATGGGACGCGAACGCCGGAGTTCGCAAGCTCGCGTCGCTCCTCCGGCGACCGGCCGCCGGCGACGCCGACAGCCTATGCCGCGCCGTCACCTACCCTTGCGGGCATGTCCCTCCCGGACCCGCCCCTGCCCCAGGTCAGCCACACGCAGCGCATCAGGGTCGGGCACCGCCCCGACGCGCTCACGGGTTTGACCGCCGCGCTGGCGGAGGCCGGCGGTGACGTCGGCGCCCTCGACGTCGTGGAGAGCGGCGCGGACCGCGTCGTGCGCGACATCACGGTCAGGGCCCGCGACGCCGCGCACGCACGCGCGCTCGCCGACGCCGCCGGCGCCGTCGACGGTGTCGAGGTCCTGTCCGTCTCGGACCGCGTGCTCGACCTGCACGCCGGCGGCAAGATCTCGATCCGCACGAAGATGCCGGTGCTCACGCGCGACGACCTGGCGATGGTCTACACGCCGGGGGTCGCGCGGGTCTGCACCGCCATCGCCGACCGGCCGGAGTCGGTCCGCGACCTCACCATCAAGGGCAACAGCGTCGCCGTCATCTCCGACGGGTCCGCCGTGCTCGGGCTGGGCGACATCGGCCCCGCCGCGGCCATGCCGGTGATGGAGGGCAAGGCGATGCTGTTCAAGGCGTTCGCGGACGTCGACGCGTACCCGATCTGCCTGGACGCGCGCGACCCCGACCGGCTCGTCGACATCATCTGCGCGCTGAGCGTCGGGTTCGGTGGCATCAACCTGGAGGACATCTCGGCGCCGCGGTGCTTCGAGGTCGAGGGCAAGCTGCGGCAGCGTCTCGACATCCCGGTCTTCCACGACGACCAGCACGGCACCGCCGTCGTGGTCCTCGCGGCGCTGCACAACGCCGTGCGCGTCGTCGGCAAGGAGGTCGGCCCCCAGCTGCGCGTCGTCGTCCAGGGCATCGGCGCGGCCGGCATCGCCGTCGCCAACCTCCTCATGGCGGCCGGGGTCGTCGATGTCGTCGGCGTCGACCGGCAGGGCATCGTGACGGCGCGGCGACGGGACGCCCGCGACCCGATCTTCCGCCGCCTCGGCAAGCAGACCAACCCCCGCGGGCTGGAGGGCGACAAGGCGGCCGCCCTCGCCGGCGCCGACGTGTTCATCGGGGTTTCCGCCGGCGACACGCTCTCCGTCGAACAGCTGCGGCTGATGGCCGACGGCGCCATCGTGTTCGCCATGGCGAACCCGACGCCGGAGATCGACCCCGCCCTGGCGCGGCGGCACGCGGCCGTCGTCGCCACCGGGCGCAGTGACCACCCCAACCAGATCAACAACGTCCTGTGCTTCCCCGGCCTGTTCCGCGGCCTCCTGGACGCCCGCGCCCGGACGGTCGACGACCGCGTGAAGCTGACCGCCGCGGCGGCGATCGCCGGCATCATCCCCCCGGAGAGGATCACCGCCGACTCCATCATCCCCTCCCCGCTCGATCGCGCCGTCGTCCCCGCCGTGGCGGCAGCCGTGGCGGCCGCCGCCCGGTGACGGAACGGGAGTGGGTGCAGGGCCTGCGGGCCGCGATCGAGCGTCTCCCCGGCCCGGACGATCGCGGGCGACGGTCGCAGGCCCGGTTCCTGGCCGAACTCGACCGCCTCGACCGGCCGCTCGACGAGCACGCGGATCCCACCCACGTGACGGCCTCGGCGGTCGTCGTCGGACCGCGCGGGACCATCCTCCACCGCCACAAACGTCTCGGCCGATGGCTGCAGCCCGGCGGGCACATCGACCCCGGTGAGGCCCCCTGGGACGCAGCGGTCAGGGAGGTGGCGGAGGAGACGGGCCTGCGGGCCGTGCATCCCGACGGCGCGCCCCGCCTGGTCCACGTCGACGTCCACGCCGGCGGGCGCGGTCACACCCATCTCGACCTCCGGTATCTCCTGCTCGCCGGCGACGCCGACTGCGTGCCGCCGGAGGGCGAGAGCCCGGAGGTGGGCTGGTTCGCCTGGGACGAGGCCCTCGCGCTCGCCGACCCGGGCCTGGTCGGAGCGCTGCGGCTGCTCCGCCCATGACATGTGAGTCGCCGCGGCTCGTCCGAGGCGATTCTCGTGACCTCGGTGGTGGCGGTCGCGCAGCGACGTCATGGGATTGCCGACCGTGCCGACCCGACGCGATGCCGCGGCCCCCGGGCGACGGTAGGCTTCTCCCACGACCGCAGAGCCCCCTGCATGGTCGGGGACCATCCCTAGCTACCGCAGCAGCATGCCTAGGAGCGCCGGGTGATCAGTTTCGACCATGTCACGAAGCGGTTCGACGACGGGACGGTCGGCGTGGCGGACCTGTCGCTGGACGTCCCGGAGGGCCAGGTCGTCGTCCTCGTCGGACCGTCGGGCTGCGGCAAGACCACCACGATGCGGATGGTCAACCGCATGATCGAGCCGACCGAGGGCACGATCACCGTCGACGGGCGCGACGTCATGGCGACCGACCCCGCGGAGCTCCGCCGGCGGATCGGCTACGTCATCCAGCAGATCGGGCTGTTCCCCCATCGCACGATCGCGGAGAACATCGCCACCGTGCCGGGGCTGATTGGATGGGATCGGGCGCGCACCGCCGAGCGGGTCCGAGAGCTGATCGACACGGTGGGCCTCCCCGAGGGGGTCGCCGACCGCTACCCCCACCAGCTGTCCGGCGGGCAGCGGCAGCGCGTCGGCGTGGCCCGCGCGCTGGCGGCCGACCCCCCGATCATGCTGATGGACGAGCCGTTCGGAGCGGTGGACCCCATCGTTCGCACCCGGCTGCAGGACGAGTTCCTGCGCCTCCAGGCCGCGGTGCGCAAGACGATCGTGTTCGTCACCCACGACATCGACGAGGCGATCCGCATGGGCGACCGCATCGCGATCTTCCGCGAGGGCGGCCACCTCGAGCAGTTCGACACGCCCACCGCGATCCTCGCGGAGCCCGCGAACGACTTCGTGACCGACTTCCTGGGCGCGGAGCGGGGGCTGAAGCGCCTGGCGCTGATCCCGGTCAGCGACGTCAAGGCCGACCCGGGGCCCCTCGTCCGGCCCGGCGACCCCCGCGACCGCGTCCAGCAGGTCGCCGCCACCGAGGGCACCGACTGGGTCGTCGTCGTCGACGCGGACGGGCGACTGTGCGGGTGGGCCTACGTCGACGAGCTGGGCGAGCAGGTCGAGGCCACCGGCGCGCGGCCGTTCAGCCTGCGGGTGTTCGCCGACGACTCGCTGCGCAAGGCGCTCGACTCGATGGTCACCTCCCGCACGGGGGTGGCCGTCCGCGTCAGCGGCGACGACCGCTACGAGGGCATGCTCACGCAGGACATCCTGACCCGGGAGATCGTGTGATCGACTGGGCCTGGATCGGCCGGCACACCGACGACATCTGGTCCGCGACGCGTGAGCATCTCGTCCTCACGGCGCTGCCGGTCCTTCTCGGGCTGATCCTCGCCGTGCCGCTGGGGATCCTTGCGACGCGCACGCCGCGCCTCGCGACTCCGGTGCTGGCCGTCTCAGGGGTCCTCTACACCATCCCGGCGCTCGCGATGTTCGTGTTCATGATCCCGTTCACCGGCCTGACGGTGACGAGCGCCGTCATCGCCCTCACCATCTACACCCTGATCGTCCTGGTCCGCGCGACGATCGACGGCCTCGCGTCGGTGCCGCGCGACGTCCGCGAGGCGGCCGAAGCGATGGGCTACCGCCCGGCCGCCCGGCTGCTGCGGGTCGAGCTCCCGCTCGCGCTGCCGGTCCTGATCGCCGGGATCCGCATCGCGACCGTCAGCACGATCGGCCTGGTCGCGATCGGCGTGATCATCAACGTGGGCGGCCTCGGCAGGCTGGTCTACAGCCTCGGGTTCCAGCGCAACTTCTTCATGACCCCGATCTGGACCGGCCTGGCCCTGATCGTCGCCCTCTCCGTGGTCGCCGACCTCGCGCTGATCGCGGTCGAACGCCGGCTCACGCCGTGGTCCAGGGGCCGCTGAGGGTGGACTTCCTCACTGTTCTCGCCGATTGGATCAGCGATCCCGCACGGTGGACCGGCGCGACGGGCATCCCCAACCGGCTCCTCCAGCACCTCGGCTACTCCGTCGGCGCGACCCTCATCGCGGCGGCGATCGCCCTGCCGCTGGGGATCTGGCTCGGCCACACGGGTCGCTACGGCAACCTGGCGATCCAGATCACGAACGTCGGCCGGGCCGTCCCCACGCTGGTGCTGATCCTGCTGCTGTTCGCCCTGTGGCCGTTCAACGTCGCGGTGATCTTCGCGGCGCTGGTGGCGCTGGCGGTCCCGCCGATCCTCGCCAACGCCTACGTCGGCATCCGTCAGGTCGACCCCGAGGTCCGCGACGCCGCCCTCGGCATGGGCATGCGCGGCACCCAGCTGCTCCGCGAGATCGAGATCCCGGTTGCGATTCCGCTGATCATGTCCGGCGTGCGGACCTCGGCCGTCCAGATCGTGGCCACGGCCGGTCTCGCGGCGTTCGTCGGCTTCGGGGGTCTGGGGCGGCTGGTCATCGACGGCGTCGCCAAAGGCTTCCGCGGGACGGCGCGCGGCCTGCCCGAGGTGGTGTGGGGCGCCGTGCTCATCGCCGCGCTCGCCGTGCTCACCGAGCTCCTGCTCGCGCGCGTGCAGCGGGCGGTCACCCCCCGCGGCCTGCGGCGCCAGGCCACCCCCGCCTCCGAAATCCCCTCCGCCTCGACGACCTGAGACTGAGGCGGCCGAGCCCCACCGACAGCAAGGAGAACGACGCATGCCACGCATCCGCAACTACGCCCAGTGGGCCCTGATCCTGAGCCTCGCGCTCGGGCTGAGCGCCTGCGCCACGTCCGGCGGCGAGCTCGCCGACGAGCCAACCGACGTCGCGACCGACGTCGCGACCGACGCCGCGACCACCGACGCCGCGACCACCGAGGGCACCGGCGACACGACCGAGCCCGCGGACGACGCGACCACCGGCGCGGCCGGCGGCACGGTCACGGTGGCCTCCAAGGACTTCACCGAGCAGATCATCGTCGCCGAGATGTACGCCCAGGCGCTCGAGGACTCCGGGTTCACCGTCGAGCGGAACCTGAACCTGGGGTCGAGCGAGGTGCTCGTGCCGGCGCTGGAGAACGGCGAGGTCGACCTGTACCCCGAGTACATCGGGACCGGCCTGGAGTTCCTGAACGGCGGCGCCGGCGAGGCCACGGCTGACGTCGACGAGACGCTGGAGCTGTTCCGGGCGCAGTTCGAGGACGCCGGCGTCACGGTGCTCGAACCAGCTGAGGCCTCGGACGCGAACGTGTTCACGGTCACGCAGGAGACCGCCGACGAGTACAGCCTCGCGGCCGTGTCCGACCTGCAGCCGGTTGCCGGCGAGCTCACCCTGGGCGGGCCGCCGGAGTGCCCGGAGCGCCCCCTGTGCCAGCTGGGGCTCGTGGAGGTCTACGACGTCGACTTCGGCGAGTTCCGGCCGCTGGACGCCGGCGGTCCGCTGACGGTCGCGGCCCTGGACTCCGGCGAGGTGGACGTCGCGCTGATGTTCACGACCCTCGGCATCTTCGCCGACCGCGACTACGTGCAGCTGGAGGACGACATGGGCCTGCAGCCGGCCGAGAACATCGCACCGGTTGTCCGCACCGAGGCCCTAACGCCGGAGATCGAAGAGACGCTGAACGCCGTCTCGGCGGAGCTCACCACCGAAGACCTGATCGAGCTGAACAAGCGGGTCGACATCGACAACGAGGACCCGGAGGCCGTCGCCGAGGAGTACCTCACCGAGAAGGGCCTGCTCGGGGGATGACGGCCCGCCTCATCCGTCGAAGGCCTGCTCCCCCACCTCGACCCGCGCGTCGATCCGGTTGCCGGGCGGCGCGAGCGGGCAACTCCAGGCCGCGTTGTAGTGGCACGACGGGTGGTAGGCGAAGTTGAGGTCCACCACCAGCCCGCCGGAGGGCGTCGACCCGAGGTCGGCGCCCTTCACGGTGTCCAGGGCGTAGCGCCCGCCCCCGTAGGTCGTGTCGCCGGCGGTCGCGTCGCGGAAGGGCAGGAATAGCCCGCCGCCGTAGGCGTCGAGCCAGAAGACGTCGAGCCGTCCCACCGGCAGGTCCACCGTGCCGACCCGCACGAACGCCATGGCCTCGCCGCCGCTCATCCCGACGTCGTGGCGCTCGGGCTCGACGTTGGTGTCGACCGTCGTGGTGAAGGCGAGCGCGGGATCGTACGGGTAGTGGCGCAGTCCTCGGAAGAGCCGCCGGCGCTCACCAGGCAGCGGTGACTGCGGATGGTCGCCGAACAGCGCGTCGCGCCCGGTGCGCCAGCGCGCGTGCGCCTCCGCGGGATCCCCGCCGTAGACGGCGCGGACGTCGGCGTAAACCGCCGCGACGCGCCGGCGCCAGTCGAGCAGTTCCAGCGCGGCGCCGCTCACGAGCGCGAGACCGCCGGTTGCCGGGCGGGGCGGAGGCGCCCCTCGGCCAGCGCGACGCCGACGATCACCACCGCCGCGCCCGCGAAGACGTTCCAGGTCAGCGGCTCCCCCAGCACGATGATCCCGAGGATCACGGCGACGACGGGAAGGAGGTAGGTGACCATGGACACCGTCGTCGCGCCGGCGTCACCGATCAGCCGGTAGAACAACAGGTACGCCAGGCCGGTTCCCACCGCGCCGAGGACGGCGACGCTCGCGACAACGGAGAGCGTCAGCTGCACCGGGGTGCGGGCGACCACCGGCGCCAGCACGGCGAGCATCGCGGAGGCCGCGCCCAGCTGGCACGCCGACAGGGCGAGCGGGGGGAACCCGCTCCCGGCGAGGAAGCGGCGGGTGTACACGAACGCCACGCCGTAGCAGGCGGCCGCGGCGAGACACGCGAGCTGACCGGGGGCCGACCCGAGGAGGCCGTCGGCGCCCTCCGGCCCGAGTCTCGGCCCCACCACCAGCACGACGCCCGCGAAGCCCAGCAGCAGGCCGCCGGCACGCTGGGCGCTCAGCCGCTCCTCGGGCAGCGCCCCCATCGCGATCGCGAGCGTGAACAGCGGCGTCGTGCCGTTCAGGACGCCCGCCAACCCCGAGCTGATGCGCTGCTCGCCCCAGGCGAACAGGAAGAACGGGACGATGTTCGCCACGATCCCCATGAGCGCCAGGTGCCCCCACAGGGCCGCGGTCCGGGGGAGCGGTTGCCGGCGCAGCCGGACGATCACGCCGAGCACGCCGGCACCGGCGACGAGGCGGCCGAGCACGACCTGGATCGGGGTGAGGCCCTCGAGGGCGAGCTTGATGAGCAGGAAGCTCGAGCCCCAGACGAGCGCCAGGACGGCGAGCCGCGCGGCGGTGGCCCGGTTCACGGGGCGGTGACCGAGGCCGGGCGACCTGCGCGGTCGCCGCCGGCGAGCGTGCCGAGCCAGGCGACGACGGCCCCGACGACCTCGTCGCGCACCGCCGCGGAGTCCCGGCCGTCCCGGCGGCGGACGCCGAAGCCGTGGTCGCCGCCGGCGACGACGTGCAGGCTCGTCGGGACGTGGGCCAGCCGGGCCGCACGCTGGCGTTCGAAGAGCCCCAGGTCGCACAGCGGGTCACGCTCGCCCTGGACGAACAGCGCCGGCAGCCGAAGGTCCGGCCAGTGCCCCGTTCGCAGCCGCTCGGGGCGCCCGGCGGGGTGGAGCGGGTACCCGAGCAGCACCAGACCCACGCAGGCGGGATGCCGCGCGACCCGGTCCGGGTCGGACAGGAGCATGCTGGCCATCCGCCCGCCCATCGACCGGCCGCCGGCGACGATCGGCCGCCCGGGGATCAGGTCAGGCGCCGCGGCGAGCACGTCGGACCAGACCGCCAGCAGCCGCGGTGCCGGATCGGCAACCCGGCGGCCCGCCTCGGCGGCGGGGAAATTGAACGTGACCACCGGGTGGCCGGCCTCCGCGAGCCCACCGGCGACGGCGCGCAGCAACGGGCTGTGCAGGCCCTTGCCGCCCCCAGCGTTCTCGCTGGTTGACCGGCACAAACGTACCGCTCGGTGATCAGGAAGTGAGCGAATAGTGAGCACGCCGACGCGATGCTCGTCGCTGAGGGCTTCG
>JACCXR010000554.1 GCA_013696915.1 Euzebyaceae bacterium | reverse complement strand
ACCCCCGGCAGCCGCGCCGGCCGGTCGTCAAGCGCGTCGCCGCCGTCGGGGCCGACGGGGCGGTCGACGTCCGCGGCGACAACGCGGCGGCGAGCACCGACAGCCGCACCTGGGGCCCGGTCCCGCCCGACCTCGTCGTCGGGCGGGTGCGTTCCCGCTACTTCCCGCCGGCGCGCTCGGGCCGCGTTGCGGGGGAGGCCCTACCGAGGTCGTGAGAATCGCCTCGGACGAGCCTCGGCGATTCACACGTGTCAAGCGCTCTGGCGCTCGGCCGTCTCCGCGAGCAGGACCTCATCGCGCAGCGGGCCGGCGATGAACTCCTCGACCATGTCGTGGCAGACGTCGTCGGCGAACTGCGCCGGCGGCGACTTCATGAAGTAGCTCGAGGGGCCGAGCAGCGGCCCGCCGATGCCGCGGTCGAGGGCCACCTTGGCGCACCGCACCGCGTCGATCACGACACCCGCGCTGTTCGGCGAGTCCCAGACCTCGAGCTTCAGCTCGATGTTCAGCGGGACGTCGCCGAAGTTGCGGCCCTCCATGCGGATGTACGCCCACTTGCGGTCCTCGAGCCAGGGAACGTGGTCGCTGGGCCCGATGTGGATGTTGTCCTTCGCGATCCCCGCGCCCATCTGCGACGTGACCGACTGGGTCTTCGACACCTTCTTGGAGGTCAGCCGGGAGCGCTCCAGCATGTTCATGAAGTCCATGTTCCCGCCGAAGTTCAGCTGGTACGTGCGGTCGATCGCCACCCCGCGGTCCTCGAACAGGCGGGTGAGGATGCGGTGGGTGATGGTCGCGCCCACCTGGCTCTTGATGTCGTCGCCGATGATCGGGACGCCCGCGTCGGCGAAGCGTTGGGCCCACTCGGGGTCGCTCGCGATGAAGACGGGCAGGCAGTTCACGAACGCGACCCCCGCCTTGAGCGCCTCGGTGGCGTAGAAGCGCGCGGCGCGCTCGCTGCCGACCGGCAGGTAGCACACGAGCACGTCGGCCTCGGCGGCGCGCAGCTCGGCGGCGACGTCGACCGGCGGGGCGTCGCTCTCCTCGCAGACCTCGCGGTAGTACTCGCCGAAGCCGTCGAGGGTCGGGCCGCGCAGGACCTCGATGCCGACCGGCGGGACCTCGGCGAACTGGATGGTGTTGTTCGGCGGGGCGACGATCGCCTCGGAGAGGTCACGCCCGACCTTCTTCGCGTCGACGTCGAAGGCGGCGACGAAGGCGATGTCGCGGACGTGGTAGCCGCCGAGCTCGGTGTGCATGAGCCCGGGGACCCGGGTGGACGGGTCCGCGTCACGGTAGTAGTGGACGCCCTGTACCAGCGAGCTGGCGCAGTTGCCAACGCCGACCACGGCGACGCGGACCGGCGAGGTGTTCAGGCGGCCGGGGCTGCCCATCGGTTCTCCTTGAATCGGCGACCGGGAGGTCGGGGTCTGTCGTGCGGTGCCCGGGCGGGGGGCCGGCGCGGGCGTATTCATCGTTGCTGCAGTTCTGACGGCGTCCCGTCCGTGTCCGCCGCATGCGCGTCGGGAGGCGCCTCCGGCGGCGGGGGCCTGACGGGCTGGGCGGGCTCGATCCCCCCGCGCTCGATCGCGATGAGCTCCTCCAGCCAGGCGATGTCGTGCGCCGTCGTGTCCATCCCGTGACGCATCAGCGACAGGGTGTACACGTCGGTCCGGCCGCGGCGCGCCCGGTTCAACGACCGGCTCCCCTCGGCGAGTTTGTCCTCCAGATACGCCTTGCGGCGTTCCAGCAGCCGGATACGGGTCTCCGGCTTCAGGTAGGCGAAGAAGGCCAGGCGGAGGGGGAACTTCTCCTCCTCCCATGCGCTGCTCGCGCCTTCGGAGATGAGCTCCATGAACTCGCGCTCGCCGCCCTCGGTGATCCGGTAGACCTGCTTGCGGCGGGAAGTCTCCTCTGCGGCGAGGAACTTCTCGACGAGCCCGCGGCGCTCGAGCTTCTTCAGCGCGGGGTACAGCGAGCCGAACGAGACGGTCCAGAAGAACCCGAGACGCTGGCCGAGCTGCTTGCGCAGCTCGTACCCGTGCATCGCCCGCTCCTTGAGGAGTCCGAGGATGGCCAACTCGAGCATCGGGGTTTCGTCCTGAGGTCGGGGTGCGGCGGTTGGTATGGCAGCGCGATATAGCGTCATGCTACATCGTTGCGATACGTCGGCAACACATCCGTGGCCGGGCCTCCGCCTCGCGCGCCCGCTTTCGTAGACTTCGGACGTCGCCATGAGGGGCTTCATCGACTACCGGATGGCCAAGCGGGCACTCGTCCGCCAGGTCACGCGCGGCCTGGTGCCGATCAAGGACGTCTGCGACGCCCATCCGGAGCTGCTGCGCGCGGCCCGCAACATCGGCGCCACGACCAGCCGCACCTGTCCGATCTGCCGCCTCGCCGACGACCGGGCCGACGTCCCGATCGACGAGACCCAGACCCTGCGCCTCGTGACCTACGTCTTCGGCGACGACCTGCGGCAGAAGTCGGGCCACGTCGTGTGGAACCGCGAGGAGCTCGACGACCTGTCGCGCGCGTACCGGTCGTTCACCGCCTACGTGGTCGAGTGCTGCCTGGTGTGCGGGTGGAACCACCTCGCGGAGAGCTACCTGCTCGGCCGCGCCCACGCCGGCTGACCTCGGTGGTCGCGGTCGCGCCGCGATCGCCATCCGATCCTGACGTGGACGCACCGGTCGTCCAGGACAGGCCGGGATTGAGCGTTTCCGCACGGTGGCTGGCACACTTGTCGTCCATGGACCCCCAGCGCCAGCCTCCTCGGAGGAGAGCCGGGCGCACTCACGGTCAGTCCGGACGTCCACGCCGCGCCCCCGCGGCAAGTCCGCGCGCTGGCTCGCCGCCCCCCGGAAGCCGGGCCGTCGCCGCCGATCAGGAGGTTGCCGTGGGTGCCGTCGTTGCCTGCGTTGAGGCGGTC
>JACCXR010000551.1 GCA_013696915.1 Euzebyaceae bacterium | reverse complement strand
CCCTCCACCACCAACCCCATGCTCCGCGCCGTCCCTTCGATGATCTTCGTCGCCCCGGCCACGTCGTTCGCGTTCAGGTCCTCCATCTTGCGCTCGGCGATGTCCCGCACCGCCGCGCGCGTGATGGTGCCGACCTTGTTCCGGTTCGGCTCGCCGGAGCCCTTGTCGATGCTGGCCGCCTTCAGCAGCAGTCGCGCCGCCGGCGGCGTCTTCGTCACGAACGTGAACGAGCGGTCCTCGAACACGGTGATCTCGACGGGGACGACGTCGCCCTGCTGGCCGGACGTGCGCTCGTTGTAGGCCTTGCAGAACTCCATGATGTTCACGCCGTGCTGCCCGAGGGCGGGGCCGACGGGCGGGGCGGGGGTCGCCTGGCCGGCGGGAATCTGGAGTTTGACCTGGGCCATGACCTTCTTGGCCATCGGGGGCTACCTGCTTTCTGTTCGGGGGGTAGGCCGTGCCGTCAGAGTTTGGCGACCTGGTCGAAGCCGAGTTCGACCGGGGTCTCCCGGCCGAAGATGGACACGAGGACCTTGAGCTTCGACTGGTCGGCGTTGATCTCGGAGATGGTGCCGGTGAAGTCCGCGAACGGGCCCGAGGTGACGCGGACGTTCTCGCCCTCCTCGTACTCGACGCTCGGGACGGCTACCTCACCCTCCTCCGGCTCGCGGAGGATGGATTCCACCTCGCGCAGGGACAGCGGGACGGGCTTGGCGCCGGGGGGGCCGACGAATCCGGTGACCGCGGGGGTGTTGCGGACGACGTACCACGACTCGTCGTCGAGGTCCATGCGGACCAGCACATAGCCGGGGAAGACCTTGCGCTGCACGGTCTGCTTCTTGCCGCCCTTGATCTCGACGGCTTCCTCGGTCGGGATGATGACCTCGTAGATCCGCTCCTCCATGTTCATGGACTGGATGCGGGTCTCAAGGTTGTCCTTGACCTTCTTCTCGTAGCCGGCGTAGGTGTGGACGACGTAGTAGTCGCCCGGCATGCGGCCGAACTCCACGCGCCGCTCGCTGCGGCCGTCGGTCTCGGCGGGTGCCGCCGGGGCGGCTTCCGGCTCGGGAACCGGCGCCGGCGCCACCCTCGGGCTCGACCCGACGAGGTCGAGGTCGATCTCGATGTCGTCGAGCGGATCCGAGGCACCGGCGGCCGAGAGCAGGTCGTCGAGGTCGTCGACCTCCTCGACGGCTTCGGGCTCCTCGTCGGTGGGCTCGAGGGTGATCTCGAGCTCGACGGCATCGGACTGTGGACCCGGCGGCGTCGGTGTGGTGCCGACGGACTCCGGGTCGACGGCGGCCGCCTGCTCCGCCGGCGGGGCGAACGTGGCGGCGAACTCCTCGTCGGCGGGCGCCTGCGACTCCGGGGACTCCGTCACCTCGCCCATCGTCTGGGCGACGAGTTCGTCGACCTCGGTGCTGTCCTCGGCGTACTCCACCGGGGCATCGGACTCGCCATCGGCGCGGTCGTCGGGGGACGGGTGATCCTCGACGGGCTCGTCAGCGGCCACGCCGGGGGCGGGATCCGGTTCAGGGCGCTCGCCGGGGGGGTTCTGCGGGGCCTCTCCGACCACCGACGGGTCGACCCGGGTCGTCACGGGCGAGGGGTCGGACACGGCATCGTCGACGCGTTCGTCGGTCATCCGAAGATCCAGAAGACGAAGCGGCCGAAGACCGTGTCCAGGCCGGCGATGTAGGCCATCATGAGGGTGACGGTCACGAGCACGACGACGCTGTAGGACGCGACCTCCTTGCGCGACGGCCAGGCGACGCGTCGCAGCTCACCGCGGACCTCGCGCAGGAACTGGCGGGGACCGGTGCGCTCCCGGCGGGGTGCGCCCCTGACGGGCGCGACCTCCGTCGGGCGTTCGTTCTGGTCCTCGCTCATTTCGCCGTCTCGCGGCTGACCTCGCGCTTCACGCGTCACTCCCTCGTGGTTGTCCACAGCAGGGGCGGAGGGACTCGAACCCCCGACCTTCGGTTTTGGAGACCGACGCTCTGCCAGTTGAGCTACGCCCCTAGAGCACTGTCCGGCGGGCATGGAAAACCACTGCCCTCGGGCAGCGGTTGCTCCCGAGTATAGGCCCCGGCCCGGAGTGCGGGCAACCGGTGGCGGCGGGTCCCGCCCGCTCAGCCCGAGGCGGCGAGGCGCTCCATCTCCGGCCGCCACCGCTCGAGCAGCCGTCGGTAGTTGCCGGAGGACAGGCGCTCGACCTCGTCGGCCGGGGCGGCGGACCAGCCGCGATGCAGGTGCTGAGTCGCCGGCAGCGGCGCCAGGACGGTCCGGGCCCCGGCGGCACGGACCTGGAAGGAGACGTCGGCGTCGGCGTGACGGTAGAAGGCGAACGCGGGGTCGACGCAGACCGCGCCGGTGCGGATGAGGTCGCGCCGCAGCGCGAGCAGGTAGCCCCACAGGGCATGGACGTCACGGGGCGGTTCCCCGGAGGCCGGGGTGTCGGCCGGCTCGAAGCGCCGGACCGAGCCGCGCAGGTCGCCGCCCCACCGCCCGACCGCGCCGACGTCCGGCGCCGCGAAGGCGTCGATCAGCGCCGAGGCGGCGCCCCGTGCCAGTTCCACGCCGGTGTCGAGCCACACCAGCAGTCGCCCCGTCGCCATGCGGTGCTGCAGCGCACGGGCCTCGCCGAACCCCACGGGCTCGTCGAGGTGGACCGACTCGATGCCGACGCCGCCCCCCGCGTCCGCCGCCCAGGTCCCGGCGTCCCCGCCGACCCCGTTGTCGAGGATGCAGACCTCCGCCCGGTGCCCGGCCGTGGCGCGGAGCACGCCGGCGAGGCAGCGGGCGGCGTCCTCCACCACCCAGGGCGGTTGGTCGCCGGCCGGCGGCGCGTCGAGCAGGAGGAGGACGCTGAGATCCGGACCGTCCGGCGCGTCCGTGCGGTCGGGCACGTCCGCCGGCCTGGAGGTCAGGTACTCCGGCGCCGCCTGGACTACCGGTCCGCTCGCGGTGTCCTGAACCGTGTAGCCGGCGAGGCGGATGCGTTCCCGGATGGCGTCGGCGGCGGCGAACTCACCGGCGCGGCGGAGCGCCTCGCGCTCCTCGGCCCACTCCAGCACGCCGGCCGGGACGGCGTTGCGCACCATCGTCCGGCCCTCAGTCCAGCCGGACGATCGCCCGGGACGACCGCCGGTCGACGACCTTGCCGCCGCCGTCGAGTTCGGCCCAGACCGCCAGGGTCGCCGTGCGGGCTTCGGCGTCGAGCTCGATGACCTCACCCCCGTACGTCACGGCCGCACCGACGGGGCAGGCCGCGCGGAAGCTGGCCGTCAGACGCAGGACCTTGCCGGGGTCGCCGGCCCAGTCGGCCACCACTGCCGACACGATCCCCATGTTGAGCATGCCGTGCGCGATGACCCCGCCGGTGGGGCTGACCTTGCCGGCGAACTCCGGGTCCCAGTGGAGCGGGTTGAAGTCGCCGCTCGCCCCGGCGTACCGGATGAGCCGCGCCTGATCCAGCGTCTCGGTCCGCTCCGGGATCCGGTCGCCGACCGTCATGTCGTCGAAGCGCGGCATCACGGCTCCTGGTGGAAGAAGATGAGCGTGCCGCGGCTGGTGACGACGGGTTCCCCGGTGGCCGCGTCCACGCAGTCGACCTGCAGCGTCAGCAGCTCCATGCGGCCGCGGTCCACGATGTCGTTGATGTGGGGGGTGCACCGGAGGAGGTCGCCGACCCGGACCGGGCGGTGGTAGCTGTACTCCTGGCTCCCGTGGACGAGGTTCCAGTGGGCGCCGAGCTCGGTGTCGGCCCACATCCCCGCGCCCCCGCGCGTGACGGTGAAGCAGGCCGCGAACCCCGGGGGGGCCAAGACGTCGCCCTCCTCGGCGGTGTAGCGGCCGTCGGTGTGCCCGGTGGCGAGGGCGTACTCGCGCACCTTCTCGCGACTCACCTCGTAGGTGTACGCCTCGTAGCGGTGACCGATGCGGTCGTGGTTGAGCGGGATCGGCGTTCCTCCTGGAGGGACCGCGCGCGGCCCGGGCCGGTCAGTGCGACTTGGGGGCCAGGACCATCGTGGCGAAGCGCCCCTGCAGCGGTGCGCGCGTCTCGATCTGGCCGACATCGGCGAGGGCCTCGGCAAGCCGGTCCAGCAGCGCCAGGCCCATCTCGGGCCGCCGCAGCTCCCGCATCCGGAACATCACCTGGACGCGGACGGAGTGGCCGGACTCGAGGAACTTGCGGGCGTGGCGCTCCTTGGTCTGGAAGTCGTGGTCGTCGATCTTCGGTCGCAGGCGGATGGCCTTCTGCCCGGTCGCCTTCTGGGTCTTGCGCGCGTCCCGGGAGGCCCGCTCCTGCTCGTAGAGGTGCTTGCCGTAGTCCATCACCTTCGCGACGGGCGGGTCGGCGTTCGGGGCCACCTCGACGAGGTCGAGGTCGACGCTGTTCGCCGCCTCGATGGCGACCTTCAGGGGGACGATCCCCATCTGCTTGCCCTCGGGGCCGATGAGGCGCACCTCCTTGGCCCGGATCTCTGCGTTTGTTGCCAGTCGTGTGGTGCTCATGCTCCTCCTGGAGTCGTTCGGACAGGCATCGCTCCTGCGAGTTTCAACGCGAAGACCCCGCCGGGTATGCCCGGCGGGGCCGACGCGGGACGGGGAGCCGTCTCGGCTACTTCGTCTCGCGGTGCGCGCGATGGACGTTGCACCGCGGGCAGTACTTCTTGAGCTCCAGCCGCTCGCGCTGGGTGCTGCGGTTCTTGGTCGTGATGTAGTTGCGCTCCTTGCACTCCACACACGCCATGATCACCTTGGGCCTGGTATCGCTTCTCGCCATCTCAGCTCTCTTCCCTGTGGTTCACGCTCTGCGGGGGCGGTGCGGGTCTGCCATGCGGGGTTCGGGTCTTGACTTTGGGGTTGCGGCTGGCTCGGGTGGAGGCGACTGCTTCTCGGTTCTGCCGAGCCGGAACCCGAGCCAGCCGCAACCCTGCGACTACCAGCAGCCCGACTCACTTCAGGATCTTGGTGACCCGGCCGGCCCCGACGGTGCGGCCGCCCTCGCGGATCGCGAACCGCAGCCCCTCCTCCATCGCGATCGGCTGGATCAACTCCACCACCATCTCGGTGTTGTCGCCCGGCATCACCATCTCGGTGCCGCCCGGCAACGTCACCGTGCCGGTCACATCGGTCGTGCGGAAGTAGAACTGCGGCCGATAGTTGTTGAAAAACGGGGTGTGGCGCCCACCCTCGTCCTTGGACAGGATGTACACCTGCGCCTCGAAGTTGGTGTGCGGCGTGATCGTGCCCGGCTTGCACAACACCTGCCCGCGCTCCACGTCGTCTTTCTTCGTGCCCCGCAACAGCACCCCGATGTTGTCCCCGGCCTGCCCCTGGTCCAACAACTTGCGGAACATCTCCACCCCGGTCACGGTCGTGGAGGAGGTCGCGCGGATGCCCACGATCTCCACCGTCTCCCCGGTGCGGACCACCCCCTGCTCCACCCGGCCGGTCACCACCGTGCCGCGCCCGGTGATCGAGAACACGTCCTCCACCGGCATCAGGAACGGCTTGTCGACCTCCCGCTCGGGCTGGGGGATGTAGTCGTCCACCGCCGCCATCAACTCAAGGATCGACGACTCCCACGCCTCGTCGCCCTCCAACGCCCGCAACGCCGAACCCCGGATCACCGGGATGTCATCACCCGGGAACTCATAGGCGCTCAACAGCTCGCGGACCTCCAACTCCACCAGCTCCAACAACTCCTCATCGTCGACCATGTCCGCCTTGTTCAAAAACACCACGATCGACGGCACCCCCACCTGGCGCGCCAACAGCACATGCTCACGCGTCTGCGGCATCGGCCCGTCCGCCGCCGACACCACCAGGATCGCGCCGTCCATCTGCGCCGCCCCCGTGATCATGTTCTTCACATAGTCCGCATGCCCCGGACAATCCACATGCGCGTAATGCCGCTTGGCTGTCTCATACTCCACATGCGACACCGAAATCGTGATCCCCCGCTCACGCTCCTCCGGCGCCTTGTCGATCTGATCGAACGGCGTGAACGCCACCGACGGGTCCTGCTTATGCAACACATTCGTGATCGCCGCCGTCAACGTCGTCTTCCCATGGTCAATATGACCGATCGTGCCGACGTTCGCGTGCGGCTTCGTCCGCTCGAACTTCGCCTTGGCCAT
>JACCXR010000550.1 GCA_013696915.1 Euzebyaceae bacterium | reverse complement strand
TCGCCCGCCTTCGACCTCGCCGTCGACCCGCTGGAGAACACGACGGCGTGCGCCCGCGCGGGCGAGGGGGCCGTGGCCGTGGTCGCGGCGGCTCCGGCCCGGACGCTGTGGGCCAGCCCTGCCTGGTACGTCGACAAGCTCGTCGTGCCGGCCGAGGCGGCCGGCGCCGTCGACATCCGGTGGCCCGTCGAGCGCAACCTCGCCGCGGTCGCCGAGGCGCGCCGCAAGCGCGTCGACGAGCTCGTCGCGGTCGTCCTCGACAAGCCCCGCCACGCTGAGCTCGTCGCGCGGCTGCGCGCCAGCGACGTCGCGGTCGCGCTCATCGGAGACGGCGACGTCCTCGGCGTGCTGCGCGTCGTACTGCCCGACGGCGACGCGGACGTCCTGCTCGGCGTCGGCGGGGCGCCGGAGGGCGTGATCAGCGCGTGCACCGTGCGTGTGCTCGGCGGCGGCATGCAGACGCGTCCAGCGCCGCAGTCGCGGGCCGAGGCGGCACGGGTGGCGGCCGCCGGACAGGACCCGGAGGCCGTGCTGGGCCTTGACGAGCTCGTCGCCAGCGACGACTGTGCGGTCGCGATCACCGGCATCACCGGTTGCGCGCTCCTGCGCGCGCCACAGCGGGATGGCGCGGCCTGGACGACCGCATCGCTCGGCTTGGCGAGCGGCCGGGAGGTTCTGAGCATCGACGCGACCCATGTGCTGTGCGTGCCTGACACGGGAATCGCCGGAGCCTGCGGAGGCGATTCTCATGACCTCGGTGGTGGCGGTCGCGTCGGCGTCCGCAATGGAGATGATGGAGGAGCCCGGTGTGCCTGACAAGCTGATGAGGATGAGCCGCGCGTCGAGCGGGCAGCGGCCGGTCATGCTCGCGATCGCGGGCGACAGCGCCGCGGGCAAGACGACCCTCAGCCACGGGCTGGCGCAGGCGCTCGGCGAGGACCGCGCCACGTCGGTCTGCGTGGACGACTACCACCGCTACGACCGGCAGGAGCGCAAGGGCCTGTCGTTCACGCCGTTGCACCCCGACTGCAACTACATCGCGATCATGGAGCAGCACCTGCAACTGCTCGCGACCGGCCAGCCGATTCTGAAGCCGGTCTACGACCACAGCGACGGCAGCCTGACCAGGCCGGAGCTGATCGAGCCGCGCGAGTTCGTCATCATCGAGGGCCTGCTGCCGCTGCACAGCAAGCTGTCGCGGGCGTGCTTCGACGTGACCGTGTACCTCGACCCGCCGGAGGAGATCCGGCGCGAGTGGAAGATCAGCCGAGACACCGGCAAGCGCGGCTACGACGCCGAGCAGGTCCTCGCCGAACTCGACCGCCGCGAGCCCGAGTCCGAGGCGTTCATCCGCCCGCAGCGCGCCCACGCCGACATCGTCGTGCGGTTCGCGCCGGTGCCGGAACGCAACGACCCGCCGGGCACGCCGCTGTCCGCCGAACTGCTGCTGCGGCCCACCATCCCGCACATCGACATCGCGGCCCAGATCGGCGACGACGACCTGCGCGCCGTGCACTGCAAGCTCGGACGCGACTCCGACGGGCGCCCGGTCGACGCCCTGCACGTCCACGGGCACGCGCCGAAGGAGGAGAGCCGGCTGGTCGAGAAGGCGATCTGGAGCGGCCTGCAGCGCGATGAGCCGCTGCCCGAGAGCCTCGGCGAGCTCGAGCCGGGGGTGCGCTCAGAACCCGTCGCGCTGACCCAGCTCCTGCTGCTCGCGCACCTCCTCGCCGCGGTGAACTGACCCGAGCCCGCATGGCCCGGCCGGCGGGGCGGCCGGGGCCATGTGGGCGGGGCGGGCGGGGCGGACGGGGCTGCGGACGGCCGGTGGGCGGCTCGGGGAGCGAAGCCGTCCACAGGCGTGGCCGGCGGTGGGGTGCCCGGGTCGTCAGCGACCCCTACGCTGGGCCGATGAGCGCTGCGGACCCCGCCCCCGACGACGAGGCGCACGGCGGCCAGCGTCTGCGTTGGGACCGCGAACGCGCCGGCATGAGCCGCGCCGACCTGGCCGCGCGGGTGGCCAGCGACGCGCTCGACCCGCGGCCCTACATCGACGAGGCGTGGATCACCCGGGTCGAAGCGGGCATCGGCGTGCGCGACGTGACCTACGGGGAATGGACGGTGCTGTGGCGCTCGACGAAGCTGCCCCGTCCAGATTGGTGGGAGGGCGGGTACGAGCACGACCTGCGCTTCGCGTGGTCCGGGCACCGCGAGCCGGGCCCGGACGAGCACGGCCGGCGGCAGTACTGGGCGCGGGTCAAGACCGTCGCCGAGGAGAACGAGCGCCGCTACCGCGCCGAGGGCGACCCACGGGCGGAACTGCGCGTGCTCTGCGAGCTCCTCGACGCCTACCAGGTCGCCTACGTGCTGATCGGCTCGGCCGCGGCCATCGGCCACGGCGTGGACCTGGAGACCGATGACGTCGACCTCGTCCCGCGCACCGATGCGGAGAACCTCCAGCGGCTCTGCGACGCGCTCAACGTCCTCGGGCCGC
>JACCXR010000531.1 GCA_013696915.1 Euzebyaceae bacterium | reverse complement strand
GTCGCGATCTGGTCGAGGTGCATGGCGGCCACGTCGGGGCCCTCGCCGCTGGAGGTGGCCGACGGGAGCGTCGAGTAGAACTGGGCCCACTCCAGTGCGTTCATCGCGACGTTGATGTTCTCGTGCTCTTCGTTGAAGCGGTTGACGATCTCGAGCAGCAGCGGCCCGTCGCCGCCGGTGAAGCCGTTCCAGAACGCGAGGTCGACGGCGGGTCCGGTGTACTCACCGGCCGCCGCCGTGGCTCCCGCGGTGCCGGTCGCGGTGCCGGTCGCGGTGCCGGCACCCTGGCCGCCGCCGCTGCCGCCAGAGCAGGCGCCGAGCATCAGGCCGGCGCCGGCGCCGGCGGTGAGCCGCAGGAAGTTGCGGCGGGTCAGTGCGGGCAGGACGGGTTGCGGGAGCGCCGATACGGCAGGGCGCGGGAAGGGCCGGCCGTGCGGTGTGGTGGTCATGTGGTCGTCCTTTTCTGGTCGTGATCGTCGGCTCGTTCGGCTCGGTCGGCGGCGCGGTCTGTGGGAGGGGAGGCGGGGTGGCAGGGTCGGTCCGCGAGTCCGCCGCCCGTGAAGATGTCGGCCACGCACCGGTCCGGCCAGCGGCTGTGCTCGACCTCGACGGCGGCGAGCGCGGCGGCGCTGGACTCCGGCAGCGTGTCGTTGATGAAGATCCCGGTCGCGGTCTCGACGGACGCGCGGACCTTCAGCTTCGTCGGGCTGCGGTGCGGCGGGAAGAACTCGAAGGACAGGTGCCAGTCGGGGTCCGGCCCGCGGCCCGCCGGGCCCGGCACGCCCGGCGACTCGTGCGCGACCATCATGTAGGGCAACGGGAAGCCGAAGAGGCCGTCGTAGCGCAGGACGACGTCGCGCAGCGCCTGGGCGAGGTCGAGCTGCTCGCCGGTGCCGAGGTCGCCGAGCCGGCGCACCCCGTGCCGCCGGGCCCGGACGTGGATCTCGTAGGGCCAGCGGGCGGCGAACGGGGTCGCGACGACGAAGGAGTCGTTCTTCGCGACGACCCGTTCCGTCGCCTCGTCGTCGGCCGTGACCAGGTCACAGCCCAGGCACCGGCCGGTGGCCTCGCGGTGGCGGGTGCCGGCGTCGACGCGCTCGCGGAACATCCTGGGCAGATGCGTGAACGCGTAGATCTGCCCGTGCGGGTGGGACAGCGTCGCGCCGACGGCCTCGCCGCGGTTCTCGAAGACCAGCACGACGACGTGGTCGGGGTCCGACCACAGGTCGATGGACCGGTCCCGCCACACGGCGACCACCCGGCACACCTGCTCCGGCGACAGCGTCGCGAGCGAGCCGTCGTGCTCCTCGGTGTAGAGCACGACCTCGCAGCGACCCTTGGATGGGGCGGTCTGGAGCACGTCGACCCCGCCGGCCCAGCCGGGGAAGGGCGGGGCGGGCGGGTGCGCCATGAACGACGGGAAGCGGTTCTCGAAGACGGCCGCCTCGTAGCTGAACGGAACCTCGGGACCGCCCGGGCACAACGGGCACGCCGGCCGGGCCGGCGCCGGGCCGGCGTGGGCGACGTCGTCGGGGTCGGGATCGGCGTCGGGGACGGGATCGGCGTCGGCGTCGGCGTCGGGATCGGCTTCGGGGACGGGATCGGCTTCGGCGTCGGGGACAGGATCGGGCTCGGCGTCGGGCTCGGCGTCGGCGTGCCCCGTCTGCGGCCTGGTGTTGCGCGCCGGCGAGACCGCCACCCACCCGCCGGTGAGCGGATCGCGCCGCAGGTGCAGTGCCGGCGGCGCCTGCGTCGGCTCCGCGGGGGGCAGCTCGCCGCGGAGTTCGCCGTAGACGTAGAGCCGGCGGCCGTCGGAGTGGACGAGCGTGTGCCGGCGCATGCTCGTCATCCGACGACCTGCACATCCACGCCAAGGTCCTCGATGGCGCGCAGCACGGCCGGGTCGGCAGACTGCGAGGTGATCAACAGGTCCACGTCCTGGATCTCGCAGAGCTGAGCCAGCGCCAGCCGGCCCACCTTCGAGCCGTCCGCCACGACCACCCGTCGCCTGGCCGCCTGGAGCATCCGCCGCTTGATCGCGGCCTCCGGCAGGTTGACGTTCGTCACTCCTCCCTCCGGGTCGACGCCGTTGCAGCCCAGGAAGACGGTGTTGACGTTGAGGTGGTCGAGGACCTCGCCGGCCAGGGGGTCGACGAGCGAGTGCTGCAGGGGGCGCAGTGTTCCGCCGGTCACGACCACCGCGAAGCGCGGGATGGCCGGTTCGAGTTCGAGGGCGATGTTGAGCCCGTTCGTGATGACCACGACCTCCCGCAGGTCGGTGCGGCGGACGAGAGCCCGGGCCACCGCCGTCGAGGTCGTGCCGACGTCCAGGATGACCGTCTCCTGGTCCGTGACCAGCGCGGCCGCGGCAGCGCCGATCGCGGCCTTCTCGTCGGCGGCCTCCACCTCGGTCTGCTCGAACGGGCGCTCGGGCCGGCTGAGCGCGGCGCGCAGGGCCCCGCCCCGGATCCGGCGGACCCGCCCGCCCTGCGCCAGCGCCCGCAGGTCGCTGCGGACCGTGACCTCGGAGATCCCGAACATCGCGCTCAAGTCGGTGACGCGCATGAACTCGCGCTTGTTGATGACGGCGTGCATCCGCTCGCGCCGGAGCCCGGCGGGTATGGGCTCCACGAGCAGCTTGTCCATGTCTTCGGGGAAGCTACGGTTCGTTCCGGTTGGCGTCAACGGGTTCCGCCGCTACTTCGTTTGCGAAAGGGTTCCTGGGCCTGCGCGTGGCGGATGCCTTCAATACCGGTGGGTCTCCCCGGCGGCGTCGCGGGGACTCGCGAGCTCCCGGGCGAGCTGTCGCAGGACGGGCAGGTGGGCGCGGTCCTTCGGGCGGTCGGACGCCGCCTTCGACGCGATGATGTCGTCGAGGCTCGCCACGGCGAGACGGAGACCGAAGACCTCGTAGGTCACCGCCCGAGGCGCCAGCACGGCGTAGTCGCCGGCGGCAAGGGTCTCGAGCACGACGTCGACCTCGCCGGCTCTGGTGGTGAACTTCATCACCGGCGCGTTGAAGGTCCGTTCGTCGAGCGGGATCGCCAGGCCCTCGTCGACGTCGGGTACCGCCAGCCGGGCGGACAGGTCGCCGAGGGCGGCGGCGAGCCTGCCGAGGTTGTCCGCCGATCGTTCCGGCGTGACGTCGACGTCCTCGGTGAGCGTCGGCGACCCGTGCAGGCGCGCCGCGACCCCTCCCACGAGGACGTACCGGACGCCATGCCGGGCCAGGACGCGGATGATCTCCTCGGGGTCGAACCCTCGCGTCCCGCGGGCGTCAGACACGCCGTGCGTTCGCGAAGAAGTCGGCCGACCGCCGCAGGCCCGCCAGGCGCTCCTCCGGCGACAGGAGCAGCAGCGAGCGGATCAGGATGCGGTCGTCGGCCGACCCCTCGTCGGCGTCGGAAAACTCCTCAGCGGCCGGTGCGCGGGTTGGTTTGGCGGGTGCCGGCTCCATCGCCGCATCGTCGCACGTCTCCCCCAGCGCTACCGTCCGGTGCGCCAACTGGCGCCCAGGCTGCGTGGGTGGGCGTCACGGCCGCCCTGGTCGCCGCCGACACCCTCGAGAAAGGAGGAGCGCGTGGGTGCGTCGCCGTACGAGGTGGGGGCCTGGAGCCAGATCCGGAACTGGAAGTCGGCGCAGGCCGGCGGGCCGCCCGGCCCGGGGGCGGAGGGTCCGGCCGGCGAGGAGGAGCCCTCGGGAAGCGATCGCCTCGCCGGCCGCGCGGACCGGGTGTTCTCGGTCCTGACGGGCGCGACCGGCGACGTCGCCCAGTGGCGGATCGACCTGGGGGTGCTGCGCCGGCTGCGACGCGCCGGGGCGCCCGTGGAGCGGCTGAGCGACATCGGACAGCTCGGCCTCGAGATCGTCGACCGGGCGGTGGCGCCGCTGCGCCGGCGCTACGTCGGCTCGATGACCGTCGAGGGTGCGGCGACCGGCTTCTTCGGGGCGGTCGGGACGGCCGTGGACGTGCCCCTGCTCGTGCTGTCCAATCTGCGGGCGGTCGGCGAGTACGGGACGCACTACGGCTTCGACCTCGGTGAGGAGCGGGAGCGCCTCTTCGCCGCGCAGGTGCTCGCTCTCGGCGCGAGCGCCACCGCGCCGGCGCGGGCGGGCGCGTTGCAGCAGCTCGAGTTGCTGGCCGCCGGCGGCGAGCTCGGCGTCACCTGGTCGCCGGGTCGCGATCGGGCGGCCGGGGCAGGTCTGCGTCTGCTGGCCCGGAACGTGGCGGTCGGCATGGCCCGCCGGCGGGTCACGCGCGTGGTCCCGGTCGTGGGGACGCTGTCCGGCGCGGCCGCGAACCGCCGGCTGACCGGCGACACCTGCACCGCCGCCTACCACCTGTACCGGGAGCGCTTCCTGATCCGCAAGCACGGTCGGCCGGCTCCCTGACCCGACCCGCCTCGGGATCTCCGGACGCCTGCCGTCCCATCCGGGAGGCTCTGACGGGGCCGGCGGCACGTGCGCTGCGGCGACCTGGGACTCAGAACGGCGGGGCGTCGGCGTCCCCGACCGGTGGGGGCGCCTCCGGGCGCATGCCCACGGCGACCGCCATCCGGCCGGTCAGGCCGGGCAGGCCCCAGGCCCGCAGCCGCTCGGCCACCTGCCACGGATCGGCGGACCGCCGGGTCGCCTCGAGGTCGAGCGGCAGATCGCGCCGGACGCTCATGAGCTCGACGTTGCGCCGGAACACCGACGTCGCGGGGTCGGCCAGGTCGTCGAGCAAGGCCTGCCCGAGCGCCCGCCCCAGCACGCTGCGGCACCCGAGCGGATCGGCGGCGGCGGCGGCGACCGTGGGGTAGGCGGCGAGCAGCGCGGCGGCCTTCGAGGGACCGACCCCGCGGATGCCCGGGAGGTTGTCGGAGACGTCGCCGCGCAGCGCCGCGTACTCGACGTACTGGCGGGGCTCCACGCCGAGGTCTGCGCGGAGGCGGCGCGGCGTGACCTCGATCGCGTTGTCCATGCCAGAGCGCAGGCGCAGCACGAGCGTGCGGTCGCTCACCAGGGCGAAGGCGTCGCGGTCGGACGTGGCGACGACGCAGCGCCATCCGGCGGCCTCGGCGTGCGCCGCGGCGGACGCGACGACGTCGTCGGCCTCCCAGCCCTCGACGACGACGACCGCGACCCCCAGCGCGCCCAGCAGCGCGGGCGCCTCGTCCAGCAGCGCGTGCAGGGCGGGGTCCTTGGGGGCGCGGTTCGCCTTGTACTCGGGGTGGCGGTCACGGCGCTCGGACCGGTCGCGGCAGTCGAAGCCGACGACGATCCCCTCGGGCGCGGTGCGGTCGCACACCGCCGCGAGCAGCGCGAGGAACCCGTGGCGAGGGGTGCGGTCCGCCGCGAGGCCGTCAACGGCGGAGTAGGCGTGGAACGCCCGGTGGGCGAGCGAGTTGCCGTCGACCGCCAGCAGGACGGGGCCGGCGGGCCGCGGCACCGGTGGGCCGGCCCGTGCCCGGGGGACGACCGCGGCCGGAAGCGCCCCGGCCGGCGGCGGGAGCGTCGCCGTCCCCGCTGCGGACTCGACGTCGAAGAGCGACAGGGCCTGCATGGGCCCACTCTGCCGGATGACGGTCGTTCGGGGAAGGACCGTCCACGGCCGGCGTCGTTCGAGCGCCTCCCGAAGGTCCCGCTGCGCCGGCGACCGGGATCCGTTGTCGCGGCGCGCGCGTCCTCTCAGCCCAGGCCGGCCATGGCCCTGGACCGGTCGGAGCGCCCGCGCCGGAGGACGGCGGCGCCGACGGCGGCCGCCGCGGCGAGCGGCAGGACGACGGAGAGCAGCAGCAGTGCCTGAGCTCCGATGTCGTCCAGCAGCAGCCCGGTGAGCCCGTTGCCGAGGCCCGCCCCGACGAGGATGGCCGCGATGTAGACCGCGAAGCCCTCGGCCTGCCGGCCCGGCGGCACGGCCTGCTGGAGCACGAGCGATCCCAGCGCGTTCAACGGCGCGATCGGCACGCCGGCGAGCAGCAGCGCCGCGCCGAGCCACCAGACGTTGCCGGCGGCGGCCACCGGCACAAGCAGCAGCGCGAAGGCCACGAGCAGCGCGCATGCCTGCCCGCGGACGTGCGCCAGGGCGTCGCGCTGACCCGCTGCGAACAGCCCGCCGGCGGCGCTGCCGATCGAGGTGAACGCGAGCAGGAGCCCTCCGGACGCGGCCTGGAACCCCAGTTCCGCGGCGCGGGCCGGCAGCGCCGACTCGAACAGCCCGACGCAGACGCCCAGGGAGAGCCCCAGACCGAAGACGGCGCGGGCTGCTGGCACCCGCCATGGAGCGGCCGACGGACGGCCGACGGCGGGTTGGAGGTGCGGGAGCCGCCGCGCGACCAGGACGGACGCGAACGAGGCGGCCGCCATGGCGAGCAGCACACCGCGGGCGCCCACGACCAGCCCGAGCAGGCCGGCCAGCGTGGGGCCCGCGACGAACGCGACCTCGACGAAAACGGCCTCCATCGTGTTCGCGCGGGCCAGGTCCTCGGGGGGGACGACGGGGACGAGCAGCGCGCGGAAGCCGCCGGAGATCGCGGCGAAGGCCACGCCCTGGACCGCCGCCAGCGCGAACAGCGCCCAGACCGGCGCGTCGAGCGCGAGCGCGAGCGCCTGCGCCAGGAACACCGCGCCGGTCGCCAGGCACGCCCGCTGCAAACCGCCGCGCAGCTCCGCAC
>JACCXR010000486.1 GCA_013696915.1 Euzebyaceae bacterium | reverse complement strand
GACCACGGGAGCGCCGCTGATGCCCCGCTCGGCGAGGACCCGCACCGCGGCCTCGATCGAGTCGTCGGGGGAGACGGTGACGACCGGGGCGCTCATGACGTCGGCGACCGGCAGGGTGCGTGGCATGCGCCGAGCCTACTGCTACGCGCACTCGCCCCGGCCGAGGATGACCGCGAAGGGCTTGGTCATGCCCCAGTCCGCGTAGAAGCCGGGGTCGTCGGCGAGCGCCGGCATGGCGTCGTGCACGCCGAGGCCGTCCTTGAGCGCCGCGGGCGTGACCCGTGCGACCCAGTCGGGGAAGCGCTCGCCGTGCGCGCGCTCGGCCGCGTACCGGCCGAGGAGCTCCACGGCCACGTCGGGCGCCTTGCGGGCCGGGACCTTGACGACGTAGTGGCCGAACTTCGCACCTCCCTCGCCGATCCGTGCGCCGACGTACACCCGGTAGCCGGGGGCCTCGTTGCCCTCGGCGTCGCGGCGGGCCATGCCGGAGAAGCCGATGTCCGCCGTCGTGTGCTGCCCGCACGCGTTCGGGCATCCGGAGATGTTGATGCGGAGGTCCTCGATCTCGTGCAGCCCAGCGCCGGTGAGCGCGTCGGTGACCGCGTCGGCCAGCCCCCGGGAGGCCGTGATCGCGAGGTTGCACGTCTCCGCCCCGGGGCAGCTGACGATGTCGCCGGACTTCTCCGCCCGGGCGAGGTCCATGCCCTCGGCGCGCAGCGTCGCGTAGAGCGCCGAGAGCTGGGGGGCCGTCAGGTTGGTCACCAACAGGTTCTGGCGGATGGTGACGCGCACCTCCACGGCGTCGCCGAACTCGCGCCACGCCTTGGCCAGCGCCCGGAGCTGCTGGCTGGTGACATCGCCGAGGTGGAAGGTCACGTAGGCGGCGAAGCGCGGCACCGCGTCGTCGCCCGGGTGCGCGAACGCGTTCGCGTCGCGCCACCGGCGGAAGCCGTCGACCTCGTCCGGGCGGAGGTCGGGGGTCGGGTCCGGCAGCGGCGCGTCCACGACCGCGTGGCGCGCGGCCGGCAGCAGCACCGGGGGGTACGTCCGCGCCGCCTCGAGACGTTCCCGGGTCGCGGCGACCTCGGTGCGGAACTTCTCGATGCCCCATTTGGCCACCAGGAACTTCATGCGGGCCCGCACCCGGTTGCGGCGCTCGCCGTGCTCGGCGAAGAGCGTGAGGATCGCCTCCGCCGTGGACAGCAGCCGCGACGCGGGCGTGAACGGCTCGAGCAGGTCGGCCTCCCGCGGGGCCGAGCCCAGCCCGCCGCCGACGAAGATCCGGAAGCCCGGGACCCCGTTGCGGACGAGCCCGAGGAAGCCGATGTCGTGGATGCCGAGGTGCGCGTGGTCGTGGGCGGAGCCGTCGAACGCGATCTTGAACTTGCGTGGGAGGTCCTGGAACAGCGGGTTGCGGAGGAAATGCCTGGTGAGCGCCTCGACGGCCGGTCGCGTGTCGACGACCTCGGTCGGGTCGATGCCGGCCAGGTGGCTCTGGGTGACGGTCCGCACCGAGTTGCCGCACGCCTCGCGCGTCGTGAGCCCGGCGTCGGCCAGGCGGCGCATCAGGGGCGGCACGTCGTCGGTCCGGACGAAGTGGACCTGGAAGTTCTGCCGGGTGGTCAGGTGCGCGAACCCGCGGCTGTACCGTTCGGCGATGTCGGCGACCGCGTCGAGATGGTGCGGCAGGAGGGCGCCGCCGGGGACCTTCACGCGCACCATGTGGGTGTCCGACTGGCGGATTCCGTAGCATCCCATGTGCAGACGCTTGGCGCGGAACTCGTCGTCGGTCAGGGCGCCCGAGCGCCACCGGTCGATCGCGCGCTCGAACTCGTCGATCTCGGAGTGGTCGGCGTAGCCCGCCGCGGTGGTGTCAGTTCGCATACCGGCGAAGCTACGAACGCCCTCGCGGCCGCCGCAACCGGTGGTGCGGGGGAAACAGTGAGAAGGCGACAGTACGAACAGGGAGAAGTCTGATGCTGGTCTGGTTCTCGGTCACGCCGCTCGGGACGGGGTCCGCCAGCGTGTCGGCGGAGGTCGCACGCGCACTCGACGCGGTGGAGTCGACCGGCATCACGTACACCACCGAGGCGTCCGGCACGCTGCTGGAGGGGACGTGGGAGGAGTGCATGGCTGCGCTCAAGGCTGCCGGGGACGCGGTTCTCGAGGTGGCGCAGAGGGTGTCGTTCACATGCAAGTTCGACATGCGCACCGACAAGCCGGGGCAGACGGGCGCCGACAAACTCGCGAGCCTGGTCGCACGGCGGGGGGCGCACTGACAAAGGGAATCGCCTGCGGAGGCGACGCCGCCGGGCCCGCCCGCGCCGCCGGGGCCGCCCGCGCAGCCGGCCCCCTCCCACAACCTTCGAAGGGTAGGCGCGAGCGTCTGCGTCTACCCTTCGACCCTGCCCCCAGGGCGGGTCAGCCGTCGATCATCGACATCGACTTCGCCGGGGACGAGTTCTCGTGACCTCGGCGGCGGCGGTCGCGCAGCGACCGTCATGGGATACTGAGCCGATGCTGATGAACCCGCGGACCCGCCGGCGCCTCGTCCTCGTGCTGGCGATCCTCATGGGGCTGTCCCTCGTCCTGCCCGCCGTCCTGTCGCTGGTGCCGCGGAGCTGAGCCGGGCCGACGCGGTGGACGCCTGGAGCCGCATCGGCGCCGCGCTCGACGACCTGGAGCCCGCGGCCATCGCCCCGCCGGCGGGCGGGCGGATCGGCGCGGCCCTGGTGCTGATCGCCGAGACGGGCGACGGCGACCTCGAGGTCGTCTACACCCGGCGCCGGGAGGACCTGTCGAACCACCCGGGACAGGTCAGCTTCCCCGGCGGCGGGGTCGACCCCGGCGAGACGGTCGAGGAGGCCGCCCTCCGCGAGGCCAACGAAGAGATCGGGCTGGACCCTGCGACGGCGACCGTCTGCGGGCGCCTCCCGCCCTTCTACATCCCGCCGTCCCGGTTCTGGCTGCAAGCGGTGATCGCCCGTTGGGACGCCCCGCACCCGCTGGTGGGCGCCGAGGCCGAGGTCGCCGAGATCCTGCGGGTGCGCCTGTCGACCCTGCGCGATCCGGGCGTCTGGCGGGGGGTGAACATGTCAACGGTCGGCTGGTCGTGGGCGTGGCAGCTCGACACCGAGCACCTGCTGTGGGGGGCGACCGCGATGGTGACCGCCGCGCTGCTCGGCGTCGTCTCCCCCGAGTGGCACGGCGGCGCCGCGCCGGCCGACCTGGGACCGGACCGCCAGCCCCGGCCCTGGGAGCGCCGCGCGTTCACGACCGCCCGCGTCCGCCCCGCGAGACTGCCGGGCTTGTCGGAGATCACGGAGGCCGAGCTCACCGCGGCTCAGGCC
>JACCXR010000482.1 GCA_013696915.1 Euzebyaceae bacterium | reverse complement strand
TCGGTCGCGACGACCACGGCCCGGGCGCGCACGTGGGTTCCGGCGGCGAGGTCGACACGGCCGGGACCGAGGCCCACCGCCCTGGCGCCGAGGCGGACCGTCCCCGCCGGCAGCCCGCCGGCGATCTGACGGGGGATCGCAGCCATCCCCGCCGCCGGCAGGACCGCGTCGCCCTCGAAGAACATGCGCAGCACGAACTCGGCCATGCGGCTGGAGGTCTCGAGCTCCGGGTCGAGCAGCACGCCGGCGAGGAACGGCCGGAGGAACCGCTCCACCAGGCGGTCGGAGAAGCCCGCACGGCGCAGCGCCGCGGCGGTGGTCGTTTCGGGCCGCGAGAAGACGGTGTCCAGCGAGCCCCCCCGGACCCGCCGGCGGAGCAGGCCGACGCGCGCCTTGTCGAGCGGCGAGCCGATGGGGGAGAGGGCTCCGCGGACGGCGTCGCCGAAGCGGCGCCACGGGTCGGCGACGCGGTGGAGCCGGCCGCCGTGGTGAACCAGAGCACCGGGGTAGAACGGCTGCAGGTCGAGCGCGGGGTAGTCGAGGACGCGCTGCGCCTCCGGGTACGCCGTCAGTAGGACCTGGAATCCGCGGTCGAGGAGGAATCCCTCGACCGCGTCGGTCGCGACCCGACCGCCGACCCCGTCGGAGGCCTCGAGGACGGTGACGTCGAGGCCGCGGGCGGTCAGTTCGCGCGCGCAGCACAGACCCGCCAGGCCGGCGCCCACGACGGCGACGTCGTGCGAGTCCACCCGTCAGGCCGCCGGCCGGCCGAGGGCGTGGCGCAGCGCCCCCTCGAGCGTGGGGTGCCGGAAGGTGTAGCCGTCGGCGGCCAGCCGTTCCGGCAGCACCCGCATGCTGTCGAAGAGCAGGCTGTCGGCCAGCTCGCCGAGCAGCAGCTTCGGCCCGAAGGCCGGGACGGGCAGGAGCGCGGGCCGTGAGACGACCCGCGCGAGGACCGCAGTCAGCTCGGCGTTGCGGGCGGGGGCGGGGGCGGTGACGTTGACGGGGCCGCTCAGGCCCGCGCTGGTCAGCGCGTGATGGTACGCGCCGACCACGTCGTCGAGCCCCGCCCAGCTCCACCACTGCCGGCCGGACCCGAACCGCCCGCCGAGCCCCAGCCTGAACAGCGGCAGCAGCTTCGGCAGTGCTCCGCCGGCGGCCGACAGCACGATCCCGGTCCGCAGGTGCGCGACACGGACACCGGCCTCCCGCGCCGGGTCGGCGGCGGCCTCCCATGCGGAGACGACCTCGGGGAGGAAACCATCGCCGGGCGGGCTGTCCTCGGTGAGCTCGGCGTCGCCGCGGTCGCCGTAGTAGTGGGTCCCGGACGCGCACACCAGGATCCGGGGCCCGTCGTCGAGCCGCGCGAGCGTCTCGGCCACCAGGCCGGTGCCGGCGGTGCGGCTGGTAAGGATGCGACGCTTCTGCGCGCCCGTCCACCGGGACGAGGCGATGGGTTCGCCGGCGAGGTGGACGACCGCGTCGACGCCGGAGAGGGCCGCGGCGTCGATCGTGCCGCCGGCGGGATCCCACTGCACCTCGCCGGGGCCCCGGGGCGGCCTGCGGACCAGGCGCAGGACCTCATGGCCGCCGGTCGTCAGAAAGGAGGTCAGGGCCGTCCCGATCAGTCCGGACGCGCCGGTGACGGCCACCTTCATGAGCGGAGCACCTTTCCGCCGTGCCGCGGCGTGCGTGGCGACGTCGGCGACGGTCTGGCGGTGACGATAGTCGAACATGCGGTCGAGGCGGGAGCGGACGGCCGGACCGGCAATCCGCTCGCCCAGCCGCCCGAGCGGAAGGCGGTACGTGACCTCGTCGATGATCGCGGACCGGTCCCCGCCCATGTCCTCGACCCGGTGGGTGTGATCCCAGCGCGGGAAGGGGCCGCTGCGCTGCACGTCGCGGAACGATCGCGGCGGGTCGTACTCGACGTGCTCGGCGACCCAGCGGATGCCGAACCGGTCCGGGAGGGGTCCGATGCCGGCGCGGAACACGACGCGGCTGCCCGGCTCGAGCGTGGACGCCTGCTGCTCCACGCGCACCCGTTCCCACGGCGGGGTCAGCCGC
>JACCXR010000473.1 GCA_013696915.1 Euzebyaceae bacterium | reverse complement strand
GCCTCGCCGTCCTCGGCGACGTGCTCCCGATCCCGGTGCTCAAGGCCGTCGTCAGCATTGGCGACATCGTGCTCGCCGCCGGCGCCGGCCTCCTGATCGCCAACCTGATGCTCCGCCACCCGGACCGCCGGCGCCGGCGCCGGCGGTCCGCGCAGCACACGGCTCGCATCGGACCCGGGATGGCGCCCCACCGCAACGGACGACGCTGAGGACGCGCAGGCTCGGCAGGCGCACGATGCTCGCTCGGAAGGGAGACCTTCCGTACGATGGCGGCCAACTCGGAGGGACCGATGGCACCGGCGCATTCCGGGACCGCGGCGCGGTCGGCGAGGCTCGTCTGCGCGACCGTGGAGGGCGACCAGCCGATGCCGTCCGCGTTGGACCCGGCGGACACGCTCCCCGGCGACGTGGGAGACGGCCGGGCCTTGCGCGTTCTCATCACCGGGGCGGCCGGGTTCGTCGGATCGCATCTTTGCGAGGCCCTCCTGGCCGGCGGTCATGACGTCGTCGGGCTCGACGGGTTCGTCGTCTCCTGCGCCAGGCCGCTGAAGGAGGGCAACCTGGCCGGGGCGTGGTCGCACCCGCGCTTTCGGTTCTGCGAGCGGGACCTGGCGGCCGACCCCCTGGAGGGATGCCTCGACGGCATCGATGTCGTCGTGCATCTCGCAGCGATGGCCGGCCTGCCCCGCAGCTGGAAGGAGTACCAGCTCTACGTGGACTGCAACGTGATCGCCACGCAGCGCCTGCTCGAGGGCTGCCGCAACGCGAGCCTCGCCAAGCTCGTCCACATCTCGACCTCGTCGGTCTACGGCCTAGACGCGGTCGGGGACGAGACCTGCCCGACTCGCCCGGTGTCACCGTACGGCGTGACCAAGCTGGCCGCCGAGCGCCTCGTACTCGCATACGTCGCCAACCACGGCGTCCCCGCCACGATCCTGCGGCTCTTCTCGATCTACGGACCTCGCCAGCGTCCCGACATGGCCTACAACATCTTCATCGACGCGCTGCGCAACGGCCGGCCGCTCACCGTGTTCGGCGACGGCCTCCAGTCGCGGTCGAACACCTTCATCTCTGACTGCGTCCGGGGAACGCTCCAAGCGATCCACGGTGCCGAGGTTGGCGAGATCTACAACATCGGTGGCAGGGAGCCAATCATCCTGAACCAGGCGATCGAGTGGATCTCGGAGTGCCTCGGCGTCTCGCCGGTGGTCGTCAATGCGCCCGGCCGTCCGGGCGATCAGCGCCACACCCTCGCCGACACCGCGAAGGCGCGCGCCTCCTTCGGTTACCGCCCGAGGGTCCCCCCGCGGCTGGGCCTGCGGTTGCAGATCGCCTGGCAGCTCGGCGCTACCGGGCCGGCCGGCGGTCGGGCGACCGGTGCACCTGAGCCATGAATCGCCGAGGCCCGTCACCGCCCACGAATGCTGATCCGGTCCCGGAGCGTACAGCGGCGGCATGTGACCGTCGCCGGCCGCGACTCTCGGGCGGCCCGTCCGATCGCCCTTGACCGAGGCGCCGCTGACAACTCCTAACCTGTCAGCCATGTGACCGTCTGCTCCAGTCCGGCCCGCAGGGTGCGCTCGGGCCTCCACCCGAGCTCCGCGGCGGCCAGGTGCGCGTCGAGTGCGGCATGGCGGATCTCACCGGGCCGCTCCGGCGCGTACTCGGGTGGGCGGCGGTAGCCGGTGATGTCGGCGAGCATGCGGTACAAGCCGTTGACACTGGTCTGCTCGCCAGTGCCGATGTTGCAGCGGAGCCCGTGGCCCCGCTCCATGGCGAGCACGAACGCCTGCACGACATCGTCGACGAAGACGAAGTCTCGCGTCTGCTCGCCGTCCCCGAAGATCGTGACCGGCAGATCGTCGAGCATGCGTCCGGCCAGGATGGACACCACGCCGGCCTCTCCCGCCGGGTCCTGGCGAGGTCCGTAGACGTTCGCGAGCGCCAGAGCAGTCCACCGCAGCCCGTAGAGCGCGCCATACGTGTGCAGGTACTCCTCGACGCCGCGCTTGCTCGCACCGTACGGAGACTCGGGGTGACCGTCGTAGGACTCGGCCACGGGCAGGTCTTCGGCGCCTGGCTCGCCGTAGATGCAGCCGCCCGACGTCGCGAAGATCAGCTTCTCGACCCCCGCGGTGCGGCAGGCCTCGAGCAGCCGCACCGTGCCGACGACATTGACCATCGCGTCGTGCACCGGGTCCTCGACGCTGCGGCGGACGTCGATCTGCGCGGCGAGGTGCATCACGACCTGGGGCTTGGCCTTCTCCACTGCGACCTCGAGCGCCTCTGAGGTGATGTCCAGCCGCTGGAAGGACACGGGCAGGCCCGGGTTCTGCCGAGCCTGGTGGAGGTTGCCGAGCCGGCCGGTGGACAGGTCGTCCACGACCGTGACCTCGTGCCCGTCGCCGAGCAGACGGTCCACGAGGTTGGAGCCGATGAAACCCGCCCCGCCGGTGACGAGCACCCGCACCCGGTCAGGCCCTCACGGACGCGAGGCGGGCGAGCACCCGTTCGAGAAGGCCCTCGGGAGCGGATGCGCGGCACCTGGAGGCCACCAGGTCACGCAGATGACGCTCGAAGTCCGCCCGGTCCAGACATGGCGCGCAGTCGTGGAGGTGAGCCTGGACCAGCACCTCTAGGTCGCCGGCGCATTCGCCGTCCAGGAAGGTCTGCAGCTGACCTAGGACTTGCCTGCAGTCGTCACCGCTCATGGGAGGGCCTTTCTGTGCGGTCGTCGTCGCCGTCCGTGGGCGCGGCTGCGGGCACGAGGCCCCGTTGGAGCGCGTAGCCGTACAACGCCTTCTGGAGCGCGGCTCTTCCCCGGTGGAGGCGACTCATCACCGTCCCGATCGGCGTCCCCATGATCTCGGCGATCTCGGCGTAGCTGAAGCCCTCGACGTCCGCGAGATAGACGGCCATGCGGAACTGGTCCGACAGGCCCGCCAGGGCCTGCTTGACCTCATCGTCCGCCAGGTGCCGCAGCACCTCGACCTCGGCCGCCGCGGTGGTGGTGGAGGCGATGCGGTCGTAGAGCGAGAAGTCCTCGTTCGCGTCGGCGGACACCTCGGTGGGGCGTCGCTGCTGCTTGCGGTAGGTGTTGATGTAGGTGTTGGTCAGGATCCGGTACAGCCACGCCTTGAGGTTCGTGCCGGGACGGAACTGGTGGAACGCCGCGTACCCCTTGGCGAAGGTCTCCTGCACGAGGTCGTCGGCGTCCGCCGGGTTGCGCGTGTACCGCAGCGCCGCCGAGTAGAGCTGGTCGAGGTAGGGCATCGCGTCCCGGACGAACACCTCCCGCCGCTCGCGGTCCGTGAGCTGCTGGCGGGCCGTCCCGCCGGCGCCCTGCGACGCGCTCGGTGCGGTCATGCATCCCTCCAACGTCGAAGGCGGGCGCCGGGTCGCCGGCCGCCGGAACCGCCCGAGTGTAGGCCACGCCCCGAGAGCGCCCGAGCGGTCGTCCACCCACAGTTCGTGAAAAATCGTGTTGACACTTCTGTTCTACGTTCGTACAACGTCTGTCCATCAAGTCGGGAGGGCGCCGTGGCGGACAATCCACTGGGAGCCTGGCTCCGCGAGGAACGCAAGTCGCCCGCGGAACGGGAAGGGACCGCGGAAGAGGCGGGCGGCGGCTCGGCATGGTGGGACGGCGAGCACGACGCCGGCCCGGCCGTCTGGGACGACGGCGGGCGACCGCCACGCCGCCGTCGCCTCCTGCTGCTTGCGGGCCTGCCGTGGCTCGTCGTCGCAGTCGTGGCGGTCGTGGTTCTGGGCGGACGCGGCGCCGGACCGGTCCCCGCACCCCGGCCGAGCGCGCGCCCCGGCGACGACGCGCCCGCCATCGGCGGCGGAACCGCCACATCCTTGCCGGACTTGACGGGGGAGGCGCCGGGGGCGGACGCGGCGGCTCGCGACGCGTCCGGTGCGGCCACCGACACGCCGCCGGTGCCCGTCCCTCCCGTCCCTCCCGCGCTCGAGGGGACGCCGCCGCTGCCGGCCGGGCCCGGGGTCGACCCCGTCCTGGGCGCCGCAGCCGCGGTGGCGGTCCGCAATGCCGTCACGGCGGTCGACGCCGGCACCGGCGCGGCCCGTTACGTCGACCTTGCGCTGCCGGAGGCCGTCACATGGGTGGCCGACGTCGCCATCGTCCGGGTGGCTGCCGTGGTCCTGGAGGGCGCGGGGGGTGAGTGGACCGGCGTGCATGCGGCCAAGTACGCCGTCCCCCTCCGGCCGGTGGACGGGGCCGCGGTGCCCGTGGCTGCACCGTGGGCCCTGCCCGTCCCGCATGTCGAGGTCGAGCCGCTGGACTTCCAGCCGGTCGAGGACGAGGCGCTGGTCCGGGCTGTGGCCGCCGCCCTGGCGGTCCGCGGCTACGGCGACGCCACGCCGCCGCGTTTGTCGCGCGCCGCCGCCCTGGAGGGCGTCCTGCGCGCGGAGACGACGGCCGTCGCCCCCGGGGAGACGGCGGCAAGGCCGCATGCGGTCTGGCTCAGCGACGAGCCGACGCCGGCCCTGCTCGGGGACGTCGATCCGCCGGGCCGCCCCCCGGGCTCGCAGGCCAGCGGTGCGC
>JACCXR010000461.1 GCA_013696915.1 Euzebyaceae bacterium | reverse complement strand
CGCCGCCGCCGGGCGCTTCGCCGGGGCCGCCGGTCGCGGTCACCCGCCCCCGCGCTCGCCCGCCGGGCGGGCCTTCATCCCGGCGGCACGGCCCCTCATCGAGGTGACCTCGGCCATCTTGCGGCTCGCCTCGTCGATCATCTCCTCGCCGAACATCACCGCGCCGGCGAGGTCGACCTCCGTCGCATGGCGGTAGGCCTCCAGGATGTCCTCGGCCCGCTCGAACTCCTCCTGGCTGGGGGAGAAGACCTCGTTGGCGACGTCGATCTGACCGGGATGCAGGACCCACTTGCCGTCGAAGCCGAGCAGCCGGGCGCGGCGGGCGACCTCGCGGTACCCATCGAGGTCGCGGATCTTCGCGTACGGCCCGTCGATCGCCTGCAGGCCGGCGGTGCGCGCCGCGACCAGGATCCGCATCAGCACCCAGTGCCAGTGGTCGCCGGGGTACTCGGGGATGGTCTCGCCGACGGTCAGCGACGGCATGCCCAGAGCGGCCGCCATGTCGCCGGGCCCGAAGATCAGGGTCTCCACCCGGTCCGAGGCGTGGGCGATCTCGTCGATCAGTGTCAGCCCCGCACCGTTCTCGATCTGCGCCTCGATGCCGATCTGGTGCCCGAAGCCCTTGGTCTCGGAGATCATCCGGAGCAGGTTGTCGACGAACTCGACGTCGCCGGGGGCCTGGACCTTCGGGATCATGATGCAGTCGAGGTGCTCGCCCGCACCCTCGACGACCTCGATGACGTCGCGGTAGGCCCACCGGGTGTCGACGGCGTTGATGCGCACGACGACCGTCTTGTCGCCCCAGTCGCCGGCTCGCAAAGCATCGACGACGTTGGCGCGCGCCGCCTCCTTCTCGCCGGGGGCGACCGAGTCCTCGAGGTCGCAGAACACCTCGTCGGCGGGCAGCGACGGCGCCTTGGCGAGCATCTTCGGGGAGCTGCCGGGCACCGAGAGGCACGAGCGTCGCGGGCGGGCCTTGCCGGCGGGGGTCTCTGCGGAGGGTGTGGCGGTCGGCACGGGTGGTCCTTTTCGCGGCGGCGGGAGGGCGGCAGCCTACCGTGGACGCGCGTCCCTTCCGGCGGCCGGTAGTGTCCCCCGCCATGGACCTCGTCGAGCTCGAGCAGCGGGCCCGCACGCTGCTCGCCCCGACCGCCTACGACTACATCGCCGGAGGGGCCGACGACGAACGGACCCTCGCCGACAACGCCGCCGCGTGGGGGCGGGTGCGGCTGCGGCCGCGGGTCCTGCGGGACGTCGCGCTCGTCGATTCCTCGACGACGGTGCTCGGCACACCGGTGTCGCTGCCGGTGCTGGTCGCGCCGATGGCGTACCACCGCCTGGTCCACGACGAGGGCGAGGAGGCGACCGCCGCCGGTACCGCCGCTGCGGGGACCGTGCTGGTCGCCTCGACCCTCGCGACGACGTCCCTGGAGGACGTCGCGGCCGCCGCCCCCGGCTCGCCGCAGTGGTTCCAGCTCTACGTGCACCGCGACCGGGGCTTCACCGCCGAGCTGGTGGCGCGCGCCGGCCAGGCGGGGTACCGGGCGCTGGTGCTCACGGTGGACCTGCCGGTGCTCGGCTACCGCCCCCGGGACGAACGCAACCGGTTCACCCTGCCGGAGGGCATGGTGATGGCGAACGTCGGCCGCTCGACCGAGGCGACCGACGGGTCCGCCATCGCCCTCTACGCCGCCGGCGAGCTCGACCCGTCCCTGACGCCGGCGGACGTGGGGTGGCTCCGCGGCCTCACGACCCTGCCGGTGCTCGTCAAGGGCGTCCTGCGCGCCGACGACGCGCGGACGTGCGTGGACGAGGGCGCCGCCGGGATCGTCGTGTCCAACCACGGCGGGCGGCAGCTCGACTCCGCGGTCGCCGGCGCCGACGCCCTGCCCGAGGTCGTCGATGCCGTCGCCGGACGGGCCGAGGTGCTGGTCGACGGCGGCGTGCGCCGCGGCACCGACGTGGTGAAGGCCCTCGCCATGGGCGCCCGGGCCGTCCTGCTCGGCCGCCCGGTGCTGTGGGCCCTGGCCACCGGCGGCGCCGACGGCGTGACGGCACTGCTCGGCGGCATGCGGGAGGAGGTCGTCCGCGCCATGGCCCTGTGCGGCTGCCCCACGGTCGCCGATGTCGGGCCCGACCTGCTGTCCTTCCCGCCCGGCCGTCCCTGACGCCGCTGGCGTCGGGGGTCGGCTGGGTTCGAAGGGTAGACGCCGTGACCGGCGTCTACCCTTCAAACGATGTGGGGGGCCGGTGGGGAAAGCCCGTCGCCCACCGGGGTTCGAAGGCTAGACGCCGATAGTGGCGCCTAGCCTTCGAACGTTGCTTGGTCTGGTCGCTGCGGCCCCGGCCTCCCGCGCGAGTCAGCGGAGCAGGAGCGCCAGGGTCTCGCCCGCCTCCGGCGTGACGCCGGAACCGACGACCACCGCGGCGCCGGCCAAGTCGGCGGCGTAGCCGAGCTCGGCGAGGTACGCGGTCGTCTCGGCCGCCACGCCGCCGGCGGCGCCGGCGTTGGCGAGCAGCTGCGGAGCGCCCCGGTCGGCGGACAGCACCGCGGCGGCGAGCGCCGGCGCCCACGACCCGGCGTCGTAGCCGTCGAGCACGACGAACGTGTCGCCGCGGGCGCCGGCGGTGCGCCCCCACAGCCGGCGGGCGACCTCGACCGCGGTCGCGGCGCGGTTGGGGCCGGCGACCCGCAGGCCGCGGGGGCCGACGGCGCTGGCGACCCGGTCACTCAGGGCCGCCAGCCCGCCGAGCAGGACGACCTCGGGGTCGTGCGCATCGAGGTAGGCGGCCACCGCCGGGTGGAGCTCGCCCGGCGGCGTCAACAGGACGGGCAGGCCACGGTCCGCGGCATACGCGCCGCCGGTGACGGCGTCGGCCCACTCGTCCGCCCTGGCCAGCAGCACGCGCTCGGGGTCGCCGTCGACCGCGTCCGCGACGGCCAGCGCCGTCTCGATCCGGCTGGGCCCGGCGATGCGGCGGACGCCGTAGCCGAGACCGACGACGTCCTGCTCCGCGGCCTCCGACACCGCGCCGGTGCCGCCGAGCACGACCACGGTGGCGCCTGGGGCCAGGACCCGTCGCAGCTCCGCGGCGGTCGCCGGGTCCAGCGGCGCGTCGGCTCCGCCGGCGGTGTAGAGGATCGGACCGGCGTCACCGGCCAGGGCGGCGCCGGCGAGGGAGTCGGCGAAGGAGTCGTCGCGGGACAGCAGCGCGAGCGGCGCCTCGCCGTCACCGAACACCGCCTGGCTGAGCTCGATGGCGGTCGTCGTTGCGCCGGGGCTGTCGCCGACGCGGGTGATGGGAGCGGACGGGGGTGGGTCCCCGCCGTCGGGACCCGACGGCTGCGGCTGCTCCGCGGTCGGCGGAGGCGATGGTGACGGTGACGGTGACGGGTCGGGCACGGGGGACGGGTCGGGCGAGGGTTCCGGCGACGGCCCGGGGTCGGGCGCCGGCGCGGGCGCCACGCCGAGGGCCGCCACCGGGTCGATCACCCCGTAGCCGTACGCGTTGTCGTGCCCCGGGCTGCCCGCGTCGGCGGCCGTTGACTGGAGCATGTTCGTGACGTCCCGGGCCGAGAGCTCCGGAAAGCGGGCGCGGAGCAGCGCCGCCGCGGCGGCGACGAACGGCGTCGCCGCCGACGTCCCCGTGAAGGAGCCGTAGAAGCCGCCCTCCGCGGTGGTGAGGACGTCGACGCCGGGGGCCGCGACGTCGACGTAAGCGCCGCGGTTGCTGAAGTCCGCGACACCGCCGCTGCGGCCGATCGCGGAGACCGCGATGACCGGCGGGTACGCGGCCGGGTAGGTCGTGGGGTTGCCGTCTTGGTACTCGTTGCCGGAGGCGGCAACGACCACGACACCACGGTCGGCGGCCTCGTCGACGGCGGCCTCGAGCAGGGGCGAGTCCTGGGACGAGCCAAGGCTCAGGTTGATGACGTCGGCGCCGTTCTCGACCGCCCAGAGGATGCCCACGACGACGTCGGAGCCGGTGCCCGTCCCGTCGGGCGCCACCACCTTGACGGGCATGATGCTCGCGCCGCCCCCGAGGGATGAGATCCCCACGCCGTTGCCGGTCGCGGCCGCGGCGATGCCCGCGACGCTCGTCCCGTGGCCCTGCTGGTCGGTGGCCGCGTCCGCGGGGGGGCCGAAGACGCTGTAGCCGCCGACGAGGGCGCCGGCGAGGTCGGGGTGTTCGCCGTCGACGCCGGTGTCCACGACCGCGATGACCTCGCCGGCGGCGTCATCGGCGGCCCGCGCGGTCTCGGCGCGCAGGAGGTCGAGCTCCCACTGCTGCGGCCGCCGCGGGTCGGCGCCGGAGACGGTGAGGGTGATGTCGACGTCCGCGGCGACGACGTTCGGGCGTCGCTCCAGCCGCGCGACGGCGGCATCGGCCTCCGCGGCCCGGACGGTCGTGCGCAGGACGCTCAGGCCCTCCGGGCCCCGTACGAGGGCGGCGACCGTGACGGACGGCGAAGCGGCCGCGGCCGGCACACCGGCGAACAACAGGACGGCGAGGGTGCAGGCGGAGAACAGGCGCAGGCGCATGCCGGGGGTATCGGCGGATCCCGCGCGGAACCTGAGGGGTGGTCGAGGCTGATCGCGGCGCCGGGCGTGGCGACCGCGGCACCGGCCGGGGCAATCGCGGCGGCGGCCCCCGGGGTGATCGCGGCGGCGGCCCCCGGGGTGATCGCGGCGGCCCGGGGG
>JACCXR010000442.1 GCA_013696915.1 Euzebyaceae bacterium | reverse complement strand
AACCGCATCCGTGCGGAGCGACTCGTGGCGATCCGCGAGGGGCGCCGCTGGCTGCTGCCGGTCTGGCAGTTCGACGCCGGGTCTGCCGACCCCGTGCTGCCCGGCATCGCTGATCTGCTCGCAGCCTGGCCGGGAAGCCCGGTGGCGTTGTCGCGCTGGGCGACGACGCCCAGCCGCGACCTCGACGGCCTCACCCCGGCGGCGGCGCTGTGCGACGGGAACGTCCGTGGCGTCGTGGCGGCGGCTCGAGCGATCGGAGCGTGATCGACGCGCCCTCGCCGTCGCGACCGCTTCGCGCCGGGCGGACGGCGACGGGCCGCCCACCGGCCCAGTGGGTTCGCGTCTACCACCGCGACCCCCTCCGGACCCCGGACGGGACCGCGCCGCGCTCGTGGGGGCCGGTCGGTCGCTTCGACCCTCATCCGGGCGGTCCCGACGGACCGCGCGAGCATCCGCACGGTCCCACCGTGCACTACAGCGGCGACACGCTATCGGTGGCCCTCGCCGAGGCCTTCCGCGGCGCACCCGTGTGGTCGGTGTGCCCTGCCTGGCGAGCCGCGCTGTTGGTCGGAACCAGCGAGGCGCTGCAGGACCTCGGGCCCGGCGGGGCGGTCGCGCTCGGTGCGCCCGCTGATCTGGGCCATCGCGCCGACTACACCCGCGCGTCCACGCAGACCTGGGCGCGGGCGATCCTGGCCGACCTGCCTTCGGGGGCGGTCACGGGCGCCCGCTACCACTCAGGCCCGGCATCCCGGTGGCGAGAACGTCGTGCTGTGGAACGGCCGACCTGCGGCGCTCACCACCGCCCTCGGCACCGAAGACGTCGCACTGCACGATGAGGCGGTGTGGCCACGGGCGCTCGTGGCTGCGCACCGTCTGGGAGCCAGCGTCGAACGCATCGCCATCACCGACTGCGCCCGTCACCGCGACGACGTCTAGCTGTCGCCTGGCTGTCGCAGCCCGCGGCACGTCAAACCCCGATGCTGTAAGGACCTTCAACCCAGCCGGTAAGCCGCGGGGCCGACCCAAGCCGGCATGGCCAGCAAGTACGGAACGCCCGCCAGTCGCCCGGGTGCGCGCTCAGTCTGCCGTCAAGGCGGGCACCTTCGCCTTTCCAGTATCCAGGAACGCGGCATCCAGCGGTGAAAGCGGGGGACATGCGGTCACCGAAGTGGTGCAACGCCTGCACCGGCCAAGCTGGGCACCGCGCCGGTCTGCCTGCTCAGGACGGCGACACGCCGACGCTGGTCGACTCCGCATCGTCGTCACGCACGCGCGCTGGTGCGCCACGCATGCCAGCCGATCGCCACTGAGGAGATTGCGACCGGTCCCTCTGCGAGGAGTCCGGCTGGGCCGCTGGTCTCCACGACAAGCGTCGCGAGGATGCTGATCCCGGCGACGATCGGCACCCAGCGGGGGACGGTCCGGGCGCGCCACAGCGCCACGGAGAGGGCGACCGTCCCCAGGGCGACGAGCAGCGCGCCCGGCAGCACGATGCCGTAGAGCCGCGCGAAGTCGGTGCCGAGGGCCTCGACGAGCGCCATGCCGCTCGCACGGTCGAGGACGGGCGAGGTGGCGTAGTGGTAGGCCGTCGCCAACCCTCCGAGGCCGACGCCGTAGAGGCCGGCGCCGAGCCACATCATGCTCGCCCCGACGGTGCCCCAGACGGCCCCGCGCGACGGGACGAGTCGCAGCCCCGCGAGCGCGAGGGCGGTGACGCCGACGACGAGATTCACTCCGGCGAAGACGTGCCAGGCCCACCAGAAGTCCCGGATGGGCTGGACGCCGGCGTAGGTGTACCGGTCGCCGGCGTCGGGCGCGGGGTACCACAGGCCCACCGCGAGCCCGGCGACGCTCGTCAGAACGATCACGGCGAAGAGCAGCGTCATGCGGCTCCTCACGGTGGTGCGCGGAGCGCGCTCGGCGGCCGCGCCGGGCGCTGGCATGACGGACTGCTGTGACATGGTGGCCTCCCATACGTGCTCTGACCGAGTGGCCTCACGCTACGGACGGACAGGGCGCTTGTGATCGTGGACAGCACGGGTCCCGCGTTCCGTGCCAGCACGGATTCCGCCTGCATCGGCGCAGCCGTAGAGTGACCCGATGAGGTGGCCGCGCCGCCTGGCGATCGTGATGTCCCTGCTCACCGGGGCACTGATCGTCGCGGGCATGGTCGTCGTCGCGCGGTCCCCGACCACCGACGATGTCGCCTACTTCGCGGGCGTCGTGGGCGTCGGTGCGGTCGCCACCGTGGTGGGGCTGGTCGTGGCCAGGCGGCGTCCAGGCAACGTGGTCGGTCCGCTCCTGACCTGGATCGGCCACCTCATGGTCTTCCTGGTCACCAGGGAGGTCTACTGGCGGGTGCTCGACCGGCAGCCGCGGGCGCTGCCGGTCGTCAGCGACTGGGTCGTCGCCGCGCTGCGGGAGAGCGGCGTGTGGCTGCTGGTGGCCGTGGGCTTGCTGCTGCTGTTCTTCCCGGACGGGCGCCTGCCAGGGCGGCGCTGGCGCTGGGTGCCGGTCGCGCTGGTGGTCGACGCGGTCGCGTTCCAGGCGTCCGCTGCGCTGGACCCCACCGTCTACCGTGCCCAGTCAGCTGAGCCGGTGCCCGTCCCGTTCGGCACGCTCCCCGAGGGCGTCCTGCTCGTCTTCGGCCTCATCACGCTGCTGGGGCTGATGGCCCTGACGGTGGTCTGTGCCGCGTCGCTGGTCGTCAAGTACCGGCGCGCCGACGAGGTTCGCCGGGCGCAGCTGAAGTGGCTCGCGCTCGCGGGCCTGGGGCTGCCGGCAACACTCATCGGCTGCGGAGTCGAGTTGGTGCTTGTGGGCCGTCCTGCGTGGTTCTCGCTCGCCGCCCTGATCGCGGTCCTGGTCGGCACGCCGGTCGCGACCGCGATCGCCATGCTGCGCCATGACCTGTACGACGTCGACCGTGCCCTCGCCGGCGCCGTCACCTACGGCGCGGTGACGGCCGTGCTGCTGGGCGTCTACACCGCCATGTCGTTCGCCGCGGGAATCGTGCTCGGCCCCAAGTCCACCGTCGCGGCGGCCGGGGCGACCGCGGCGTGCGCGCTCGCGCTGGCTCCCCTGCGGATGCGGTTGCAGCGCCGGGTGGACCGGCGGCTGTATCCGTTGCGGCAGGCTGCGCTGTCGGCGATCGACGGTCTGCGGGAACGAACCCACGCCGGCGAGGCCCAGCCGGAGGAGTTGGAGGAGGTGCTCCGCTCGGCACTGCGGGATCCCGCCCTCCGGGTCGGGTACCTCGTCCCCGGCGTCGGCGGCGCCATCGATGCGGCCGGCGCGCGCACCAACCCTGTCGGGTCCGTCGTGCCGGTGACGCAGGGGGGCGTGCAGATCGGCCTGCTGCTGCCGGGCGTCGGTGCCGCTTCCCGGGAGCTGCTGCGCCAGGTCGCCGCCGCGTCGGCGATGCTCGTCGAGGTGGTACGGCTGCGCCTGCAGCTCTCCGGTGCACTGCGGGAGGTGGAGGCCAGCCGAGCCAGGCTGGTGCAGGTGGGCGACCATGAGCGGCGGCGGCTCGAACGCGACCTCCACGACGGCGCCCAGCAACGGCTGGTGTCGCTCGGCATGGCACTTCGGCTGGCCCAACGCCACATCCACGACGGCGCGGTCGACGTGGACGGACTGCTCGACCAGAGCGTCGCCGAGCTGGGGACGGCCGTCGCCGAGCTGCGCCAGATCGCCCACGGTCTGCGGCCGAGCACGCTCGACGGCGGGCTCGGTGCGGCGCTGATCGCGTTGACGCAGAGCGTGCCGATGACGGTCGATCTCGACGTGCCCGACGACCAGTTGCCCGACGCCGTGGCGACGACCGCGTACTACGTGGCCAGCGAGGCGCTCACGAACGCGGTCAAGCACGCCGAGGCGCGGCGCCTCGGCGTGTGGGTGGTCCGGTCCAACGGGGTGGTCCGTGTCAGGATCTCCGACGACGGGCGCGGCGGAACGACGTTGCGAGCCGGATCAGGGCTGGCAGGGCTGAACGACCGCGTCGCCGCGCTGGGCGGTTCGCTGACGGTGGCGAGCCCAGCGGGACGGGGAACGGTGGTCGAAGCGGTGTTGCCGTGCGGATCGTGATCGGCGAGGACTCCGCGCTGTTCCGCGAGGGCCTGGCGCGGCTCCTCATCGACGCCGGTCACGAGGTCGTCGCCAAGACGGGTGACGCCACCGCGCTGGCGGCCGCCGTACACACGACGCGACCGCAGCTCGCGATCATCGACATCCGCATGCCACCAGACCACACCGACGACGGCGCAAGAGTGGCGCGGCAGCTGCGAGCGGCATTCCCGCAGCTGGGCATCGTCCTGCTGTCCCAGCACGTCGAGACCCGGCACTCCGTCGATCTGGTGGCAGGCGGCGGCTTCGGCTACCTGCTCAAGGACCGGGTGTTCGACGTGGACGACTTCCTCGACGCTCTGTCCCGCGTCGCCGCCGGAGGTTCCGCGCTCGACCCCGAGGTCGTCGCGCGACTGATCAACCCCGCCCGCCGTGACGACCCGCTGATCCTGCTGACCGCGCGCGAGCATGAGGTGCTCGGGCTCATGGCGGAGGGACGCACCAACGTCGGCATCGCGAGGCGACTATGGCTCAGCGAGCGAACGGTCGAGACGCACGTGAGCAGCATCATGGCCAAGCTCGCCTTGGCCGAGGCCGAGGAGGACCACCGGCGCGTCCTCGCTGTCCTGGCCCACCTGGGCCGGCACGCGTCCTTCCGCAGCAGCAGCCACGGCCGCGGCCCTGCCGGGAGCCCCAGCGAGCCCTGATGCAGCGGCGGGGTCCCGCCGCTCCATGGCCCTCACGTCACGTTGGCCAGTGCGGGCCGAGGTAGGGATCGGGATTCGCGGCAGCCCAACGTTCCAGCAGGGCTGCGAGCGCTGCGGCCTGGCCGCCGCCTGCGGGCAGCTTCTTCTTGAGCAGGAATGCCAATGCGACGTCGCGCTCGGCGGCGAAGTCGACGACGTTCTCCGTCACCACGACTCGCCTCTGGGCACGGGCAACCGCTGCGATGTCCGCGTCGTCGGTGGCACCCAGGCCGATCTCCGAGAAGTGGACAGCGTCGTGGCCGCACTGCTCGCGCAGCAACCTGGCGGCGGCGGTCGGGTACATCTCATCGAGCAGGAACCGGCTCACGCCAGCAACGCGGCGCGCTGCTCGGCAGCTCGCCGGCTGGCCTCAGTCGCGACCGCGTTGCGTTCGATGCGGGCTTGGACTTCCTCGGCGTGCTCGGCGGCGTACCCGATCGCGATGCGGATCTGGCGCGGATGCAGATCGGTCTCTTCTGCGAGTGCGGCGATGCGCTGTTCCTCGCTGCCGGAGAGGTCTCGCAGCCGCGCGACGACCTCCCAGATGTCGGGCCCCGCCGCCAGTGCCGCTCGCCGGTCGTGGGGCGGGCCACGGTGGATGACCCCAGGATGGTCCAGCGCGTCGATGGCCTCGGTGATGAGCCGCTCGAGCAGCGCGGTCGCGCTCATGCCGTCCCGTTCCGCGCGGGCCGCCAAGCGTCGCTTGGCCGCCTCACTGATTCGAAACGAGGTGCTTCTCGGTGCCATCGACCCCTCCCTCGGCAGAGAGCGCAACCGTAGCGCAGTGATAGCGCATGGTAGGCGCGGTCCACACCGCGCGACCCTGGCGAGGGCGTCTGGCATGAACGCCGTCAGCGGCCATCGCGGGGTGGATCTGGCTGGCGCTGCTCGGCCTGGAGTGCGTGTGACAGGGTGGAGGCGAGTCGCGGGCCTCCTCGACAGAGGCCGGAGCGACAGGGAGCCGCGATCCGCCAGGAGCTGAGCGAAGCGTCTCATCTCGTCGAGCCGCTGGGCCTCGAGCTGGGTCCAGACCTCGGCGAACTCGCGGTCGGCCGCCGCCACGGTCAGGACCCGGAACAGGGATTCCAGGCGCGAGAACCTCTGGATCAGCCAAGGAGGTCCTGATCGGCTTCCTGCTCGCGGCCGTCTCCGGGATCCTGCTCGGCGTCCTCGTGGCCGAGACCGCGTTCGGCCGGCTGGTCGTCATGCCGTTCCTCGTGGCGGTCAACGCCGCCCCGAAGGTCGCGTTCGCGCCGATCCTGGTGGCGGGGCTCGGTTTCGGCATCTGGTCCAAGGTCGCGCTCGCCGCGTTCATCGCGTTCTTCCCGCTGCTCATCGACACGGCCGCGGGACTCGCCGGCGAACGCGGACCAGGCGAAGCTCTTCCGCTCGATGCGTGCGCCCGCCCTGCAGACCTTCCTCAAGCTGAAGCTGCCGAACGCCCTGCCGTTCGTGTTCGCCGGCCTGAAGACCGCCTCCGTCCTGTCCGTCGTCGGCGCGATCGTCGGCGAGTTCCTCAGCGGCGGCGGCGGCCTCGGCGAACTGATCCGCATCGCCGGCACACAGCTCAGCGTGGCGCGGGTCTTCGCGTTCGTCACCCTGCTCTCGGTCGCCGGCTACCTCTTCCACGCGCTTGTGGCGTGGGTCGAGCGCAAGGGTCTTCTGGCGGCCCGCCGGCTCGGTCGCCGATCTCGGCCACCCCTGAGCGCGCTCTCCCTCGGGTCAACCACGGTGCCATTGCGCAGTGACGAGCGCCGAATGTTGACTCGCGCAATGCGGGCGCAATACGCTGAGCCGGTGTTCCGGGCGGTCCGGTGGACGGAGTGGTCCGAGGCGCACGTCGCTGAGGCAGCGTCCGCGTTCACGAAGTCGAGGAGGTGCTGTTCGACCCGCCGCGCTGGATCACCTCAGGGCGCGGTGGCACGGCCCTCGTCTGCGGCGCGACCGAGGCAGGTCGCCATCTCCTGGTCGTTGTCGTCGACGAGGGCGACGGCGGCGTGTTCGTCGTCACGGCAGGGGACATGAACCGATCGGAGAAGCGAACCTTCGAGCGCAAGGCCCAGTGATGCGCATGCCCCAGGATGCACAGCAGATCCGTGAACTCGCCGCCTACTACGACGAGGCCGACACCAGCCAGGATCTCGAGCGCACGCAACGGGACGACTCCGTGGTGGCCGAGCCGATGGTGACCACCTCGCTGCGGCTACCGCGCTCCACTATCAACGATCTTCGTCGCCACGCGGAAGAACGGGGAGTACGGCCAACGCAGCTTGTTCGCGAATGGGTCGAGGCCGGCCTTGCCGGTGCGGAGGGCGGTGAGGCGATGATCCCGGCCTCGCGACTGCTGAAGCTCGTCCGCGAGGCGGGCGCGAGCCGCGGTTATCCGCTGTCGCAGAAGGCGGCGACCCAGAAGGCGGGGAAGCGGAAGGCGGCGAGCACGAAGGCCGCGAGCACGAAGGCCGCGCCCGCCGCACGCGACCGATAGGTCGCGATCCCCATCGGACCGAATGCATGGTCCGCTGGAACGGTTCCTCCGCCTTCCTGAGACTGAGGGCAAGCCGGTAAGGGGACGTGCCCCTTTCCCCCGGAACTGACCGCCGGCGAGTCCCACGGCCGCACGCGTCGCGGCACGATCGTGACGCCCCCGGGTCCCACGGCCCAGTCGGGTGCCCGAGTTCCCCCCGAGCGTATGTCATTCGGGCGACGACCGTCATGATGTGCGTTATGGTGTGGCCGCGCGGTACAGGAGGCGGCACGCGGACTCAGGAGACGCGGTGCAGAGACGACCGTATGAGGCGACCGTCGGCCCACACCGGACTGGGACCCGATGACGTCCCCAGTCGTCGACTGCGGCAACGCCGGCACGCTGTTCGGGCTGTGACGGCCTCCACAGGAGACACGGCGATGCCGGACGGGACGTACTGGAACCGCGAGATCGAGACCATGGGGCCGCGCGACGTGCGCGCGCTCCAGGAC
>JACCXR010000430.1 GCA_013696915.1 Euzebyaceae bacterium | reverse complement strand
ATGCAGGCGCCACAGGATCCGCATCGGGCGCTCACCCTCGTGGGACACGTATGTTGCCGTCCCCGCGTAGCAGTACGGCGGCGCACCGAGCAGCCCCTGCTTCGATTCGCGGATGAACAAGTGGACGGTACTGCCACGCCGTTCGTGCTCCTGGTAGCGCCGACCGGTCGCGGAGTCCGCGGGTGTCGTGCTCTGCGACTCCCAGTGGAAGAGCGTCGGGGAGACGGCGTGGTCGTTGTAGCGCGTCGTCGGCGAATAGTGATCCTCGGTCTTGCGCACCGTGACGAAGAAGACGTCCGCGCTCTCGTCTTCGAAGTAGCGCACCCCCTGGCGCATCGTCGAGGGGTTCTCCAAGCCGAAGGCGGCGAGCGCCTCGTCCCGGCTGTAGGTCGCGTGGACGTGCAGGGGCCGCGCCCCACCCTCCCGCAGCGTGAGATGGGACAACCGCGCGCGGAGGAGATCGAGCAGCTCACCGAACTCTTCCCGCCGGGCCGGGTGCTGGGCCAGCCAGTCAAGTGCCGCCCAGCGCTCCGCCGCATCGGCCGTCGGGCCCCATAGCGAGAAGTGCAGCATGAGCGCCAGCCGGTCGCGCCGCGAGCGGGTCGGTGCGCCCTCAGCAGCCAGGGAAGCGTCAGCAGCAGCAAGCAACTCGGCGTAGCCGTCGAGCCGCTCGGTGTCGTCGATGTGCAGCATCCGCCCCATCGCGCCGGCAAGTTTGGCGTCGCCGGGTCCGGGGCCGCCCACGTCGAAGCCCGCCTCGCGGCGCAGTCCCGCCCACCCGCCGGCCTTGCGCCGGTACAGCTGCTCGAGGTCAATGCCGGTTTCGTCGAGGAACGTGGCCAGGTCAACGTCGCCGAGAGCGCGCAGCTCGCTGACGAGATCACGCCACCGCAGTCGAAGCGCCGCGCGGACGTTCTCGAGGACGATGCCGGTGGTCACGCGGTCAAGCTGGATGTGGCAGCCCGCGGGCAGGTAGGGGAAGCCGTCGGCGACCTGGCGCTCCAGTTGGGCGCGGGATGTGCCGGTCAGAGCTCGATAGCGCAGGTCGAACCTGAAGCCGGCGTGCTGCTGGCCGATGAAGTCAAGGACCGTGAGGCAGTCCTTGTCGTCGGTGAGGCGCAGCCCTCGACCGAGCTGCTGGAGGAACACGGTCGCGCTCTCGGTGGGACGCAGGAACAGGACGGTGTCGACCTCGGGGATGTCAACGCCCTCGTTGAACAGGTCGACGGCGAAGACGATGCTCACCCGGCGGGCGCGGAGGTCCTCGAGGGCCCGCCGTCGCTCCTCCGCGCCGGAACGGCTCGACACCGCGACGGCGTCAATGCCGTGGGAGCGGAAGCGCTCGGCCATGAACTCGGCATGGTCGATGTCGACGCAGAAGCCCAGGCCGCGCATCGTGCTGACCTCGACCCGGTCGACCAGCGCCTGTACGATCAGGCGGACTCTCGCGTGGTGGGCGGTATAGACGTCGCTGAGTGCCCGCAGGTCGTAGCCGGCGCCACGGCGCCATGGGACGCGCGAGACATCCACGCCGTCGTGGACGCCGAAGTACTGGAAGGGGCAGAGCAACCCCCGCTCGAGGGCCTCCCACAACCGCAGTTCGATGGCGATGCGACCGCCGAACCATCCGGTGACGTCCTGGCCGTCGGTGCGCTCCGGCGTCGCGGTCAAGCCGAGCAACACGCCGGGGCGAACGTGGTCGAGCAGCCGCGCGTAGGTCGGCGCCATCGCGTGATGGAACTCGTCGACGATGACCATGTCGAACCGGGTTGGGTCGAGTCGGTTGAGGTCGAGTTGGCTGAGCGACTGTACCGAGGCGAAGACGTGGTCCCACTCCTCGGGGCGGGCCCCGCGGACGAAGAGCTCGCCGAAGGCCCCTTCGCGCAGGACGTGGCGGAACGTCGACAGGCTCTGCTGCAGCAGCTCCTCGCGGTGGGCGACGAACAGCAACCGGTCGACGCGCCCGCTGCCGCGAAGTCCGGCATAGTCGAGGGCAGCAAGAACTGTCTTGCCCGTCCCCGTGGCGGCGACGACGAGGTTCTGCCAGCGGCCGTGAATTTGACGCTCGGCCGCGAGGGCGTCAAGCATCTCCTGCTGGTACCCATAGGGTCTGACGTCGAGGGAGGTAATCTCGATCGGCAGGTCGGTGGGACCGCCGCGCTCGGCGGCGATGGCGCCCCTCAGCCGATCCCCGTCGCGACCCGGGTCGTACGGCTCGTAGGCGGCGTCGTTCCAATAGCCGTCGAAGGCGGCGGCGAACGTGCCGATCAGGTGTGCCTGCTCGAGGGCCGTGAGGCGCACGTTCCACTCGAGGCCGTCGGTTAGGGCCTGGCGCGAGAGGTTTGAAGACCCGATGTACGCCGTCGTGCAGCCACTCGCCCGATGGAGCAGCCAGGCCTTGGCGTGGAGACGGGTCGTGCGGGTGTCGTAGGAGACCTTGACCTCCGCGCCCATCCCGACCAGCGCATCGAGGGCCCGTTGTTCGGTCGCGCCGAGGTAGGTCGTGGTAATGACGCGGACCGGGACCCCCCGCCGGCGCGCCGCGGCGAGCTGGTCGGTGATGACCCGCAGCCCGGTCCACTTGATGAACGCGCAGAGGAGATCGACCCGCTCGGCGGTGGGCAGTTCCTGGGCGAGCAACGCGCCGATGCGCGGCTGGTCGGTTCCGTTGACCAGCAGGGCGCTGGCGCTGAAGGGGATCTCCGGCCGCGGCGGCGGGGCGGTGACGGTGGCGTCAGCCACGAGGACGGCGGTGAGGACCTCGGCAAGATCGACGCGCTCGCCGGCGAGCCCGAGGCGATCGCCGCTGAGCTCCTCAATCGCCTGCAGGACGCGATTGGTAAGGCGGACCTGCTCGGCCAGGGCCTCGCGGTCGGTGCCAGAGATCGCACGCAGCAAGCGTCGCGTGGCGGCGGCGACGTGCCGAGCGAGCAGTTCCTCCGGGTCGAACGCGTCGAGCGACTGCCGGTGTACCCGGTTCGGCGCAAGTGCAGCGGCTGCCTCGGCGATGGCCCGTGTCCACAGGTGCTCGTAACTGCCGCTAGGCAGCGACTGGTGCGCCGGCATGGTTCCCCTTCGGGCGGGCCGACTTTCAGCGGGCCGGGACGTCGTCGCGTTCGGCGCGCTTGACCTCGCCGCGCCGGCCCTGGAGCAGCTCCCACCCGACGAACAGCGGCACGACCTGGCCCAGCGCGATCGTCAGGCCCAGCGCGGCGATCATGATCTTGCTGATGTTCGCCTGGCGCTCCAGGTCGTCCGCGGTCGTCGCGAGCAGCTGGCGGGCGTCGGTGGCGGCGGCGGTGTAGTCGCCCAGCAGCACGAGCGCCTCGGCCAGCCCGGCGTCGATGGCGGCGAGGTCGTCGGCGACCGCGGTCGCCCCGCGCCCGGCCTCGCCCAGGTTGGCCCCGGCGCCCTCGATGAGCAGCGCCTGTTCGCGTAGCTCGTCGGGCAGGCCGGAGATGCTCGTCTGCAGGTCGCGCACGGACTCGTCGAACGGCTGGTCGGGGTTGTAGCCGGGCCCGAACGGCAGCTCGCTCAGCGCCGACAGGCTCGCGTCGACGGCGGTCGCGACCTGGATGAGCGCCGGCATGCTCCGCTCCATCGCCTCGATGGAGTCCGCGACCTGGGTTCCGGTCAGCTCGGCCGTCGAGGTGAGCAGCCGCTCGCCCTCTTGCATCGTGGTCTCCAGGTCCCTGGCGGTGCGCTCGGCGTCGGTCAGCCCGTCATTGACGAGGTCGACGGTCTCCTCCGCGAGCACCAGGGACGACTCCACGGTCTCCAGACTGTCGGAGGTGAGCGTGAGGCTACGGTTCAGCGCCGAGTCGAGCTGGTCGACGAGCTGCACCCCGACGATTGTGCCGACGAGGCCGGCCACGACGCCGAAGATCCCGACGCCGATCATGACCCTGCCGGCCGCGTACCGCGAGACCATGCGCCGTTTCCTCGGTCGGTTCCAGGGAAGCATCGGCACTGTACCGGCTCGGCGAGGAGTTCATTCGAGGTGCCTGCACGTCCGCACGGTCGCAACGACGCAGCGCCGGCCCCTTCCCAGCCGGTCATCAGCGCCCGTGGGCTCACGAAGCGCTACGGCGACTTCTCGGCCGTCGAGGGGCTCAGCCTCGACGTCGCGCGGGGCGTCGTGATCGGCGTCATCGGTCCCAGCGGGTCCGGCAAGTCCACCACCGTCCGGATGCTGACGGGCATCACCGAGCCGACCAGCGGCGACGTCACCGTCTTCGGTGAGCCGCCAACGGCGTTCTCGGCGCGCCAGCGTGCCCGGATGGGCTACATGCCGCAGCTGTCGGTGCTCTACCCGCACCTGTCGCTGCACGAGAACCTGAACTTCGTCGCGTCGATCTACGGCCTGCCGCTGCGTCGTCGCGCACGGCTGCGACGCGCCCTGGACTTCGTCGAGCTCGGCGAGCACCGCAAGAAGCTGCTGAGCGAGGCGTCGGGCGGCATGCAGCGACGCCTGGCGCTGGCCTCCGCGCTGGTCCACGAACCGGAGCTGCTCTTCCTCGACGAACCGACCGCCGGCATCGATCCCGTGCTGCGCCGCAAGTTCTGGGACCACTTCGGCGAGTTGAAGCGGCAGGGTCGCACGCTGGTCATCACCACCCAGTACGTCGGCGAAGCCGCGTACTGCGACGTCGTGGCCGTCCTCGCCGACGGCCGGCTGCTGACGGTCAACACCCCCGATGCGCTGCGCCGCAACGCGTTCTCCGGTGAGTTCATCGACCTCGTGACCCGGTCACGGGTCGACGACGCGCTCCTCGACGAGCTCGAACGCCTGCGCTTCGTCGTCGACGCCCGACCCACCCGGACCGACGGCCGCGGCCTCCGCGTCCGGGTGGACATGGCCGACACCGCCCTGCCCTGGCTCCAGGAGTGGTTCGACGCCCGCGGCATCCGCCTGGAGACGATCAAACAGCACGTCCCACCATTCGACGACGTCTTCGTCGCGCTGGTCCAGGGGGCTTCGACGCGTGGGTGAGGCCTGGCGCTCGCTCATCCGCGTCTCGTCGTTCCTGCGCAAGGAGATCGTCGAGGTTCTGCGGCAGCCGCGCCTCGTGCTCACGCTCGTCCTGGGGCCGTTCCTGATCCTGCTGCTGTTCGCCGCCGGGCTGAAGGAGTTCGACCCGCCTGTCCGCACGGCATTCGTCGCGCCGGAGGACGACCGTCTGGCGCAGATGGTCGAGGAGTTCGCCGAGGGCCAGCAGGAGCGACTCATCGTCGAGGGGGTCACCCAGGACGAGGAGGCGGCGCTGGACCGTCTGCGCAACGGGACGCTGGACCTCGTCGTCGTCTTCCCCCAGGACGCCGTGGGCACGATCCGCGGCAACGAACGGGCCACGATCGTCCTGTACCACAACCAGATCGACCCGGTGGAGACGCGGGCGATCGTGCTGTTCGCGCGCACCGCCGTGGACCAGGCGAACCAGCAGGTGCTCCAGGCGGCCGTCGAAGAGGGGCAGCTGGAAGCCGGTGACGCGGGCGAGCGGATCACCGTGGCCCGCGAACGCGTCGATCTCGCCCGCGCGGCCCTCGAGGTGGCGGAGGACGCCGAGGCGCAGCGCCAGATCGGGCTCCTGCGAGCCGACATCGCGCTGCTCGCCGGTGCCGCGCTGCTCGTTCCCGGCATGGTCGCCGCGGACGGCGAGGAGGTGTCGAACCGCGAGCGGCTCCAGGCGATCGCCGAGCAGCTGGACGCCGCCGCGGAGAACCCCGACCAGGCCCTTGCCGAGCTGGGCGAGATCGATGCCGAGCTCGCGCAGCTCGAAGCCGGTGCACAGGTGTTCCGCGGTCTCTCCCCGCAGGTGATCGTCACGCCCTTCACGGCCCAGGTCGAGCGCGTGGCCGCCGGATCCGTCCGCCTCCAGGACTTCTACGCGCCCGCGGTGCTCGTGCTGCTCATGCAGCACATGGTGGTCACCTTCGTCGGCCTGTCGGTCGTGCGCGAGGAGCAGCTGGGGACGACCGAGCTGTTCCGCATCGCTCCGCTCGGCACGGTCGAAACGCTGCTCGGCAAGTACATCGCCTACACGCTGATCAGCGGCTTCGTGACCGCGGCACTGCTCGCCCTGCTCATCTTCGGGCTCGGGGTCCCGATGGCCGGCAGCTGGGCGGTGCTGGTGGCCGGCGTCGCGGCGGTGCTCTTCGCGTCGATCGGACTCGGCTTCATCGTCGCCCTGCTCGCCCGCACCGACAGCCAGGCCGTCCAGTACGCGATGATGGTGCTGCTGGCGAACATCTTCCTCAGCGGGTTCCTCATCAGCCTCGAACGGTTCCTGCCGCTGGCCCGCGGCGTGGCGTGGCTGCTGCCCGCGACCTACGGGATCCAGCTGCTGCGCAGCGTCATGCTGCGCGGGACGGCGGACCAGCCGCTGCTGCTGGCGGCGCTCGTCGGCATCGGCGGGGTGCTGTTCGTGCTCAGCTGGGTGATGCTGCGCCGCCGGATGTTCCGGGCGTAGCCTGCCGGCGGGGCAAGCCGAGGAGCGCCATGCGACCGACCCACCTGACGCCGCTCACGCCGCTGGCGTTCCTCGAGCGCGCCGCGGGGGCGTTCGCGGACAAGGTCGGCGTCGTCGACGGCGACACCGAGATCGCCTACGGCGAGTTCGCGGCCGAAGCGACCCGGCTGGCACGCGCCCTGCAGGCGTCGGGGATCCGCCCGGGGGACCGGGTCGCGTACCTGTGCCCGAACGTCCCCGAGCTGCTGCTCGCCCACTTCGCCGTGCCGCTCGCCGGCGGCGTGCTCGTCGCGATCAACACGCGGCTGGCGGGCGAGGAGGTCCGGTACATCTGCGATCACTCGGGCGCGAGGCTGTTGGTCGTCGATGCCGAGCTCGCGGCGACCGTCGCTCCCGTCGCGGCCGCGCTGCAGACGGTCGAGGACGTCGTTCTCACCGGCGACGCGGACCTCGCCGCAACCGCCTACGACGAGCTGCTCGACCGTGGCTCCGACGCGCCGCTCGCCTTCGCCGTGGACGACGAGGACGCCACCATCGCGATCAACTACACCTCCGGAACGACGGGACGGCCCAAAGGGGTCGAGTACACCCACCGCGGCGCCTACCTCAACGCCCTGGCCGAGGTCGTCCACTCCCGGCACAGCGCCGACTCGGTCTACCTGTGGACGCTGCCGATGTTCCACTGCAACGGCTGGTGCACCCCCTGGGGCGTCACGGCGGTCGGCGGCACGCACGTCTGCCTCCGGGCCGTGCGTCCCGAGGTGATCTGGCGGCTCATCGACGAGCGCGGGATCACCCACTTGAACGCCGCGCCGACGGTGCTGATCGGGATCGCGAACGCGGCCGCGGCCCACCGGGTCGAGCGCGGCCTGGTCGTCACCACCGCCGGCGCCCCGCCGAGCCCCACGATCATCGCCCAGATGACCGATCTCGGCGCCCGCGTCGTGCACGTCTACGGCCTCACCGAGACCTACGGTCCGTACACCGTGTCCGAGGAGCCGGTGGGCGCGACCGAGGCGGAGCCGTCGCAGCGGGCGCGGCTCCTCGCCCGCCAGGGCGTCGCGATGGTGTCGGCCGACCCCGTCCGCGTGGTCGACGACGAGCTCCGCGACGTGCCCCGGGACGGGCGGACGATGGGCGAGGTGGTCATGCGCGGCAACAACGTGATGAAGGGCTACTTCAACGACCCCGACGCGACCGCCGCCGCCTTCCGCGGGGGGTGGTTCCACTCGGGCGACCTCGGGGTGTGGCATCCCGACGGCGCCGTCGAGCTTCGCGACCGGGCCAAGGACATCATCATCTCGGGCGGCGAGAACATCTCCACGATCGAGGTGGAGCAGGCCATCGCCCAGCACCCCGCGGTCCTCGAGTGCGCCGTCGTCGGCGTGCCCCACGAGACCTGGGGGGAGCGGCCGAAGGCGTTCGTCGTGCTGAAGGACGGGCACAGCCCGTCGGCGCAGGAACTCATCGGCCACGTGCGGGGCCGCCTCGCCCGCTTCAAGGCGCCGGACGAGGTCGAGTTCGTCACCGAGCTGCCGAAGACGTCGACCGGCAAGATCCAGAAGTTCGCCCTCCGGAGCCGAGCGGCTGCGACCCCCTCCGGGTAGTGACGCACCGTAGTTCCATGAACCGGTTGAGTAATACGCCCAGAAGCGTTACTCTGTGCCACCTATGCGCCCATCCGTGTTCGCAGCGTTACTTTCCCTCGCCGTCGGCCTTGCAGGGTCGCTCATCCCGCACCCCGCCGTCGCTCAGACGGCGGGCGAGTGCCTCGGAGCCGACTGCTACGAGCAGCCCGTGCGGGTCGGGGTCTTCGATGCCGACGTGATCCCGGAGGCCAGCGGACTGGCCGCGAGCGCGCGCAACCCCGGCGTCCTCTACGTCCTGGACGACGGGCCGGGCACCAGTGAGGTCTGGGCCGTGCGGACCAGCGGGGAGATCATCGGCGCGATCACCTTCACCTCCACGCCCACCCGCGACGCGGAGTCGCTCGCGATCGGGCCGTGCGGCCCGGGGGACGCGACCCGGTGCGTGTACGTCGCCGACATCGG
>JACCXR010000416.1 GCA_013696915.1 Euzebyaceae bacterium | reverse complement strand
CCGCAGCCCGCGGCGCACGACCGCGGACTTCGGCCGGCCCAGCACCACCAGCGCGAGGCCGGCCGCCCCGTGCGCGACCGCGACCCACCGGCCCCAGGCGGTGCCGACCCCGAACGCGAGCGTGCCGGTCGCCAGGGAGACGGCCAGCAGCCCGAGCAGCGCGAGGTTCGTCCGCCGGCCGGCCATCGCCCCAGCGTAGGCGGCGGGACGGGCGCCCCGGGGCAAGGTTCGAAGGGTAGCCGCCGTTGTCTGCGTCTACCCTTCGAAGGTGGAGGATGGCCGGGATGCGCAGGCGGGGGCGGGCGCCCGCGGGCAACGTTCGAAGGGTAGGCGCCGTTGTCTGCGTCTACCCTTCGAAGGTTGGGGTTGGCCCGCGTGCGGCAGGGGCGGCGGGCGCCCCGGGGCAACGTTCGAAGGGCGCCCCGCCCGGGGCCCCGTCGAGGACACCTCGCCTGCGCGACCGGCCATCGCCCCAGCGTAGGCCCCCCCGACCGGGGGCCGGTCGAGGACACCTCGCCTGCGCGACCGCCCGGAATCCGGCGAGGGTCAGCCGCCCGGGGTCAGCCAGACCGTCGCGAGCGGTGGCAGCGTCACGACCGCCGACGCGGGGAGCCCGTGCCAGGGCACCTCCTCGGCCTCGACAGCCCCGTAGTTGCCGATGTTCGCGCCACCGTACGGCTCCGCGTCGGAGTTGAACGCCTCAACCCAGCGACCGGCCCGGGGAAGGCCGTAGCGGACAGTGGGCCGCGGCAGAGGCGAGAGGTTCGACAGGCAGGCGACCGGCGCCGTGCCGTCCGAGCCGTAGCGCACGAACGAGATCGTGTTGTCGTCGGCGTTGTTCGCGTCGATCCACTGGAACCCCGACGGCTCGGCGTCATGCTCCCACAGCGCCGGCAGCGACCGGTACCGGCGGTTGAGGTCTCCGACCATCCGCATCAGCCCGCGATGGTCGTCCTCGTCGAGGAGGTGCCAGTCGAGCTGGCGTTCCTCGCTCCATTCGCGCCACTGGCCGAACTCGCCTCCCATGAACAGCAGCGGCTTGCCCGGGTGCGCCCACATCCAGCCGTACAGGGCCCGCAGGTTCGCGAACTTCTGCCAGCGGTCACCCGGCATCTTGTCGAGCAGGCTGCGCTTGCCGTGGACCACCTCGTCATGGGACAGCGGCAGGATGAAGTTCTCGCTCCACGCGTACATGAAGCCGAACGTCAGCGAGTTGTGGTGGTACCGCCGGTAGATCGGCTCCTTGGAGAAGTACTCGAGCGTGTCGTGCATCCAGCCCATGCTCCACTTGAAGCCGAACCCGAGGCCGCCGAGGTACGTCGGCCGGCTGACGCCCGGCCATGCCGTCGACTCCTCGGCGATCGTCATCGCGTGCGGGTTGCGGCCGTAGACGACGGCGTTGAACTGCTTGAGGAACTCGACGGCTTCGAGGTTCTCGCGACCCCCGAACTCATTGGGGACCCACTCGCCGGCTTGCCTCGAGTAGTCCAGGTAGAGCATCGACGCCACCGCGTCGACCCGCAGCCCGTCGATGTGGAGCTCCTCGATCCAGTAGAGGGCGTTGGCGATCAGGAAGTTGCGGACCTCGTTGCGCCCGAAGTTGAACACCAGCGTGCCCCAGTCCGGGTGCTCGCCCTGCCGGGGGTCCGCATGCTCGTACAGCGCGGTGCCGTCGAAGCGCGCGAGCGCCCACGAGTCCTTCGGGAAGTGGGCGGGCACCCAGTCGACGATCACGCCGATGCCGCGCCGGTGGAGATGGTCGACGAGGTACCGGAAGTCGTCGGGGCTGCCGAACCGGGCGGTGGGGGCGAAGTAGCCCGTCACCTGGTAGCCCCAGGACCCGCCGAACGGGTGCTCGGCGACCGGCAGGAACTCGACGTGCGTGAACCCGAGCTCCTCGCAGTGGTCCGCCAGTGCGGTCGCGAGGTCGCGGTAGCCGAGCGGACGCCCGTCCCATTGCCTCCACGACCCGAGGTGCACCTCGTAGACCGACATCGGCGACGTCAGCGGATGCCGGGCAGCCCGGTGGGCGAACCACTCGTCGTCGCACCACCTGTGGGTGGAGGAGAAGACGCGGCTGGCCGTTCCGGGCGGGACGTCCGTCGCGAACGCATAGGGGTCCGCGCGCGTCACCAGGCCGCCGTCCGCGGTCACGATCTCGTACTTGTAGTAGCTGCCGGGACCGATGTCGGGGACGAAGAGCTCCCAGGTCCCCGAGGCGCCCAACAGCCGCATCGGGTGGAGCCGCCCGTCCCAGCTGTTCCAGTCGCCGACGACGCGGACGCTGCGGGCGTTGGGCGCCCAGACGGCGAAGGACACGCCGTCCACGCCGTCCACGGCGCTGCAGTGGGCGCCCATGCGCCGCCACAGCTCCTCGTGGCGGCCCTCGCCGGCCAGGTGCAGGTCGATCTCCCCGATGGTCGGCCAGAACGCGTAGGGGTCGCGCAGCTCGTAGGTGGCGCCGCCGGGATAGGCGACCCGCAGCCGGTAGGCCGAGGCCTCCGGCAGCGACGGCAGCCTGGCCTCGAAGAAGCCCCCGGCGGTCTGCTCAGCCTCCACCGGGTCGGCGCCCTCCACGAGCACGTCGACGCGTGCCGCGTCGGGGCGGTAGGCGCGCACGGCGGCCCCGCTGTCGACGCGGTGCGCGCCGAGCAGGCGGTGCGGGTCGCTGTGGTGTCCGGCCAGCAGGGCCCCGACCTCATCGGCGGCGGCTCTCCAGTCGTGTTCCTGCCCAACCGGGGCAGCCGCCGGCCGCTCGGCGGGGCGCAGCTCGTCGGGCGCCTTGGCGGCCGGGACTCGGTCGGCGGGCGCCTGGGGGCCCGGGACTCGGTCGGCGGGCGCCTGGGGGCCCGGGGGGCGGTCTCGGCCCTCGGATGGCGTGACCATGGGGGGGACTCCTTCGTCGGCATGCGCGTCGGGATGCGCGTCGGGCGGCGGGGGCGTGGACGCGGGCGCCCGCACGGTGTCGAGCACCCGCAGGATGCCGCCGACGGGGATCGGCACCCAGGACGGGCGGTTCGCGAGCTCGTACCCGAGCTCGTACACGGCCTTGTCGAGCTCGAAGGCGGCCAGGACCGCGCGCGCCGTCTCACGGTCGCCCGGCAGGAGGCCCGCCGGCCCGGCGACGTCGAGGTAGCCGGCCAGGAAGCGGTCCCTCGCAAGGTCCCGCCATCGCCGCGCCGGCTCGGGCAGCGCGTCCGTGCCGGCCGTCGCCGCGGCGTAGTCGAACGAACGCAGCATGCCGGCCACGTCCCGCAGCGGAACGGAGCGCAGCCGCCGCTCCGCGATGGGACGGGCCGGCTCGCCTTCGAAGTCGAGCAGCTGCCAGCGGCCGTCGGGACCCAGCAGCACTTGACCGAGGTGGAGATCGCCGTGCACCCGCACGAGCGGCCCGGGGTCGCGGATCGCGGCCAGCGTCTCGAACCGGGCGAAAACGTCGGCCCGGCGCGGAGCCAGCGCAACGGCCGCCTCCGGTGCCCTGGCCTCGGCGAGGTCGAGCACCGACTCCGCCTGGTCGCGCATGGCCTCGATCCAGGTCGTCACGACCCCCGGCGATGCGCGCTCGGCGCCGAACGACTCGCGCAGGTTCTCGTGGAGCGTCCCCACCGCCGCCCCGAGCTCGACGAGGTCGGCGAGCACGGGCGCCTCCTCGGGGGAGATCAGACCGGTCGCGACGCCGCTGACCTCAGTGGTGGCCGCCTCCCATCCTTCGCGGGACCCCGCGATGAAGTCGCTCAGGACGACCAGCGCCGTCGGCTCCTGGTCCGGGGCCTGGAGCTCGAGGGCGCCCTGTTGCCGCGGCGCGAACGGGAACTTCGCCTCGGTGAGGGCGCGGGTGATCTCGACGTCGGGGTTGATCCCGGCCTCGAGCCGGCGGAACACCTTGAGGATCGACCGGTCGCCGAAGATCACCGAGGAGTTCGACTGCTCGGCTGTCGAGCGGCGGGGGCGGTCCTGCGGACCGGGTGCGTCGCCGGTGACCGGATGGCCCTCCACGACGGCGCCCCTGGCCGTGCTCCACGGAGAGGCGCCCACCGCCAGCTCGGCCAGCAGCCGGCTGCCGTCCGGGTCGGTGGTGGCGTCCACGATGAACAGCTCCCGCCACGGCGCCACGACGGCGGAGGGGTCCATCTCTTCGGGCTCGGCGAGGACGACGGGGACCTGGTAGCGGTCGGTCGCGCCATCCGTGTACGCGATTGCCACGAAGAGGTCGACCACACGGTCGTCGAACAGGGCCGCGTCGACGACCCCGACGCCGCCGACAGTCCGGGCCTTGCCCTGGAACCACCGCTGGAGGGGGATCCAGCGACGGAGGGGAGCGGCGAGGCCGTCCCACGACGCGGGGCTGGCGAGGGCCGCAAGGTCACTCATGACGGCGGCGCCTCGACGAGCTGGAACCAGTAGAACCCGTGCGGTCCCAGCGTCAGCAGGTAGAGCAGGTCGCCGACGGGCGGGAAATGGGTGCCGCCCAGGAGCTCGACCGGCACCCGGCCGGCGAACTCGGATAGGTCGAGCTGCACCGGCTGGGCCGTGGCGGAGAGGTTCGCCACGACGAGGATCACCTGTTCGCGGTTTTCGCGGAGGAAGGCGAACACCTTGCCGTTGGTGCCCTCGAGCGCACGGAACGTGCCGTACCCGAACACCCGGTGCTGCTTGCGGATGTGGATGATGTTGCGCACCCAGTGCAGGAGCGAGTTGGGGTGTCGCTGCTGCGCCTCGACGTTGACGGCGCTGTAGCCGTACACCGGGTCCATGATCAGGGGCAGGTACAGCTGGGCGAAGTCGGCGCGGGAGAACCCGGCGTTGCGGTCGCCGCTCCACTGCATCGGCGTTCGGACCCCGTCCCGGTCACCGAGGAAGATGTTGTCGCCCATCCCGATCTCGTCGCCGTAGTACATGACCGGGCTGCCCGGGAGGCTCAGCAGCAGGGAGTGGAACAGCTCGGTGAGCGGACGGCTGTTGTCGAGCAGCGGGGCCAGCCGCCGGCGGATCCCGACGTTCATCTTCATGCGGGGATCGCGCGCGTACTCGGTGTACATGTAGTCGCGTTCCTCGTCGGTGACCATCTCGAGGGTGAGCTCGTCGTGGTTGCGCAGGAAGATGCCCCACTGGCAACCGTCCGGGATCGCGGGCGTCTGAGCGAGGATCTCGGTGATGGGTTGCCGCTGCTCCCGCCGCACGGCCATGTACATGCGCGGCATCAGCGGGAAGTGGAAGCACATGTGGCACTCGTCGCCGTCGGCCCCGAAGTAGTCGACCACGTCCTCGGGCCACTGGTTCGCCTCGGCCAGCAACACGGTGCCGGGGAACTCGTCGTCAACCATCTTGCGGACCCGCCGGAGGTAGTCGTGGGTCTCGGGGAGGTTCTCGCAGTTCGTCCCGTCCCGTTCGAACAGGTACGGCACCGCGTCCAGCCGGAAGCCGTCGAGTCCGACATCGAGCCAGCAGCGGACGACGTCGAGAATGGCGTCGGCCACGTCCGGGTTCCGGAAGTTCAGGTCGGGCTGGTGGTGGAAGAACCGGTGCCAGAAGTACTGCCCGCGCTGCGGGTCATAGGTCCAGTTGGAGGGCTCGGTGTCGACGAAGATCACCCGTGCCTCGCTCCAGCGCTGGTCGTCGTCGCCCCACACGTAGCAATCCGCTCGCCGGTTCGTCTTGTCCTGGCGGCTCTCCTGGAACCATGGGTGCTGATCGGAGGTGTGGTTC
>JACCXR010000409.1 GCA_013696915.1 Euzebyaceae bacterium | reverse complement strand
CACCGGCCCCGCGGCGGCCGCAGGGCCCGGCGGCGACGGCGGACCCCGCGGAGCGTCGATGGCCAGCCGCCCGTAGCCGCGCTCAGGGAGTCGAGGAGCCCGCCGCCCGCCGCGGCCGGCGGTGAGGCTCCTCGGAAGCCCGGTGCCGGGATGCCCCGGGGCCGAACGAGTTGCCTGCGGGCTCGACGGGGTTGGGGAGATCACCCTTGGCAAGCCGCGGCAGGTGTTTGCTACTCCTGGCTCGACCCAGGATTCCCGCCAGGGGGAGTGCGAAGGCCATGGATGACCCGGCGAAGGACGTACTGGATCGCCGACGTGCTGATCAGTCCGCGCGTGGAAGAAAAGTTGCTCGTCAAGCACGGTGTCCGTCGCGACGAGGTTGAAGACGCGGTTCGCTTTGGCGCCTACCGCGACGCGCGCTGGCACACCACGAGCGGCACGGTGAACGTCTCATCGTCCGGGGTACGACTCGCGAGGACGTTGAGTTGATACCCGTGCTGGTCCCCGTGGACGAGGCCGATGGGCTCTGGCGCTGCAAGACCTCACCAAGGATCATGAAGGCATGAACCCGCAAGAATGGGACGAGAACAACCTGCCCGACCAGGAGATTCTGGCGATGTGGGACGCGGGCGAGCCGGTGAACGTGGTCACCGGGCGCTGGCAGCCACAAGGATGGGACTTGGTCGGCCGATCGGAACCCTCACCGGGGCGGGCCACAGTGGTGCATCGACACCTCGCGCCCGTCATCGGTGCGTCGCTGTACGTGGAAAGGTCGGCCGGCCGTCCGGAACGCGACCCGCAGGCAGACGAGAAGCGCAACTTGCGAGCAGCGGCGACCTCACGGTGAGAGTGACGATGCTGTTGGCCGATGCCGCGCAGGAGGTCAACGGCAAGCTCTACGTTCTTGGCGGGGGCTGGTCCGTCACCGGGCCGGAGGTCCCACCGATGGCGATCGCCCTGAAGATCGACGTTCCGTGGAACGAGGCGAACCGGCGCCGCCAGTGGGAGTTGGTGCTCTTGGACGCCGATGGTTCGCCGGTGACCTTTCCCTCTGCAGACGGTCCACAGGAGCTCCGCGTGGCCGGGGACTTCGAGGTGGGGCGCCCTCCTGGCCTGACACCTGGCTCCGACATCGACCTGCCCCTGGCCGTGAACGTCGGACCGCTGCCCCTGCCCCCGGGCGCGCGCTATACGTGGCGCCTCCAGATAGACGGCGACACGCAAGAGCACTGGCAACTCTCCTTCACGGTGAGGTCGCGCCAATCCTGACCGTCCTCGCGGCGCACGGCCGTCCGCGCCCTTCGGCTGTGTGATGCGATCCAGCGTCAACCCAGCTGGCCCGGACGGCCTGCCCTCGCGTGTTCTTGGGTCCGGCTGCGTTCAGGCCGACACCGGATATTGCTTGCGCCACTCGCTGATGGCCTCGTCAGAGACCAGCCGACGGCCGGATTCGCTTTCGACGCTGCGAAGCTGCGACCGAACACGAGGTCGTAGGCCTCCTCGGTCGTAATGCCGAGTTGGCGTGCCGCCTCGGGGATGCTCACCAGGTCCTCCATCGCAGTCATCGTAACCCTCCTCTTCGGCGCCGATCGGAGTGGTCCACGCCGGGAACGGCGGACTCGATCGTGACCCGCATCGTCGATGGACCGGCGGCTGGGAGGTTGCTCCCACGAGCGACCGGTGACCGACGGGTGGCACTGGTGGTCGTCCTCATCGGCGTTGCCGCGTGGCGCGCTCCGCGGACTCGAGGAGAAGGTGACCGGCCGCGCGGCGGCCGGAGGGCTCGACGGCGACGGCGGACCCCGGCGGGCGTCGGCGGTCAGCCGTCCGTAGCCGAGCTCAGGAAGTCGAGAAGCGCGCCGGCGACCGCGTCGGGCGCCTCCTCGGCGAGGAAGTGCCCAGCGTCGATCCCGTGGCCGCTGACCTGGTCGGCCCACCGCCGCCACACGGCCAGGACGTCGAACCAGCGGGGCAGCTCGTCCCGGGCGGACCACAGGGCGAGGGTCGGGCAGGCGATCCGCCGGCCGGCGGCGCGGTCGGCCTCGTCGAGCTCGTCGTCGATGCCGGCGCCCGCCCGGTAGTCCTCGCACATGGCGTGCACGGTGTCCGGGTCGGCGACACAGCGACGGTAGTCGGCCAGCGCCTCGGGGTCGAAGACCGCCGTCGAGCCACCGTAGTAGTAGCGGTCCGGCACGGCGGTGATGACGCGTTCCGGCAGGTCGTGGCGCTGCGCCAAGAAGTACCAGTGCCAGTCCACCAACCCGAACCGCTTGCCGGCGCGCTCGGCGAAGCGCCACATCTCCGCCGTCGGGACGATGTCGAGGACCGCGAGGCGGCTGACCCGCTCGGGATGGTCCAGCGCCATGCGGTAGGCGACCCGGCCGCCGCGGTCGTGACCCACGGCGGCAAAGCGACGGAACCCCAGGTGCGCCATGAGCCCGACCTGGTCGGTCGCCATCACGCGCTTCGAGTACGGCAGGTGGTCGGCGGTCGTCGGCGGCGCGGTCGACTCGCCGTAGCCCCGGAGGTCGGGAGCGACGACCGAGAACCGCTCCGCAAGCGCCGGGGCCACCCGATGCCACATCACGTGCGTCTGCGGATGGCCGTGCAGGAGCAACACCGGGGGGCCCGAGCCGCCGGTACGGACCCGCAGTGTCACGTCGCCGACCTGGACACGGGACAGCTCGAAGCCGGAGAACACGGGCGCATCCTGCCGCACGCCGCCCCGGTCCGGCCAGCCGCGTAGCCTGCCGTCGTGCTCCGCTCCCCCGGCAGAACCGAGGTCCGCGCCGCCCTGGTGGGGGTGCTGGTGGCCCGCACGGCCCTGAACGGGGGCCTGCGCGTCGTCTACCCGTTCCTGCCGGAGATCGCCCGTGGTCTGGGCGTGTCACTGGCGGCCGTGGCGGGGCTGGTCGCGCTGCGGTCGCTGGTCGGGCTGGGAGCCCCGCTGGCGGCTCGCGCGGCCGAGACGCTCGGGCGCCGGACTCTCATGCTCGGCGCGCTGGTGGTCGCGGTGGTGGGGTGCGTGGTCACGGGCTCGGCGCCGTCGCTGGCGGTGGCCGGGGCGGGCTTCCTGCTCGTCGGCGCCGCAAAGCCGGCGTTCGACGTGCCGATGCAGGGCTGGTTCGGGGCGCGCGTGCCGTTCGCGCGGCGCGGTCGGGTGCTCGGGGCGACGGAGCTGTCCTGGGCGCTGTCCCTGCTCGTCGTCGTGCCGGTGTCCGGCCTGCTGATCGCCGCGACCAGCTGGCGGGCGCCGTTCTTCCTGGTCGCGGCGATGACCCTGGTCGGAGCTGGGGTCCTGTGGTCGCTGATGGCGCCCGACCGGCCGGCGATGCCGCAGCGGCGGCCCCTGCGGCTCGACGCGCGGCTGGTGACGATGCTCGCGGTGGTCCTGCTGTTCAGCCTCGCGGCGGAGCTGTTGTTCGTCGTCTACGGCGCCTGGCTGGAGGACGACTTCGGGTTGAGCGTCGCGGCGATCGGGATCTTCACCATGGTGGTGGCCGGCGCGGAGCTCGCCGGCGAGGGCAGCGTCTCCGCGTTCGCCGACCGGCTCGGCCTGCGGCGGTCCATCCTGGCGGGGCTGCTGGGGTCTGCGGCGGCGTACGCGTGCCTCGGGCTCGTGGGCAGCGCGCTCGGCGGCGCGGTCATCGCCGTGGTGGCCTGGTTCGTCGCCTTCGAGGTGACGATCGTGTCGACCATCCCCTTCGTCAGCGAACTGGCGGCCGAATCGCGGGAGCGGCTGCTGTCGCTGATGGTCGCGGTGATCGCGCTCGGCAGGGCTGGCGGCGCCGTCCTCGCGCCGGCCGTCTACGCGGTCGACGGGATCCGCACGAGCGGCTTCGCGGCGGCGGCGTGCGTGCTCCTCGCGGCCGCGCTGCTGCTGCGCGTGCCGTCCCCGCCGGGGACGCGGGTCAGTAGCCGAGCGCCGGGTCGACCGGGCCGATGAGCTCCTCGCCGGCGGCGTACCGCCGGACGTTGGCGGTGATGCGCTCGGACAGCAGCGGGATCGCCATGTCCTCGGTGTTCGCGGTGTGGGGGGTGATTAGGCAGTTCGGGAGCGACCAGAGCGGATGCCCCTCCGGGAGCGGCTCGGGGTTGGTGACGTCGAGCGCGGCGCCGCCGATCGCGTCCTCGCGCAGCGCGATGACGAGGTCCTCGGTGTCGATGTGGGGCCCGCGGGCGACGTTCACGAGCCAGGCGTGCGGCTCCATGAGCTCGAACTCGATCTGGGTGAAGAACCCCCGCGTCTCGGGCGTCAGCGCCAAGGCCAGGAAGACGACGTCGGCGCCCTTGAGGGCCTGGTAGCGCTCGTCGAAGCCGAGCACGGCGGCGACACCCTCCATGTCCTTCGGGTGCCGTCGCACGACCGTGATCGCGCACCCGAAGGGCCCCAGGAGCTTGATGAGCTCCTCGGCGATCCCCCCGCCGCCGAAGATCGTCACCTTCCCGCCGAGAAGGCTGATCCCGGCCTGCTCGCGCCACGACCGGGCGGTCGCGAACCGCTTGAAGTCGCGGAGGCCGGCCAGCGCCAGCGCCAGCGCGTGCTCGGCGACCGGCGGCGCGTACACGCCCTTGCCGCACGTCCAGACGTGGTCGGTGTCGAAGACGCCCGCTTCGGCGTACGGCTCGACCCCGGCCCACGGCAGCTGCACCCAGCCGATGTCCGGATGCTCGTCGAGCAGCGCCCGCAGCTCGTCGGCGCCTTCGGTCTCGGTGTAGACGAGCGCCTCGGCGTCGCCCGGTTCGACGAGCTCGCCGCCCCCGGCGCGTACGGCGTCGCGGACCCATTCCCTGGTCCCGGCGGGCGCGACGGCGATGCGGGGTGCAGTCACTACAGATCCTTCCTTTCAGGCGAGGTCGATCGCGCGGGCGTCGGTCGCGCCGATCGCGGCGACGATGTCGTCGACGACGTCCGGGGGGATGGCGCTGTCCACGGCCATCGCGATCAGGGCCTCGCCGCCGGCGGCGCGGCGACCGACCTGCATGCTCGCGATGTTGACCCCGGCCTCCCCCAGACGGCCGCCGATGACACCAACGATGCCGGGTCGGTCGACGTAGCGGAAGAAGACCATGTGGTCGCTCGGCTCCATGTCGACGTCGAAGCCCCAGACCTCGACGAGCCGCTCGCGGTTCGTGGGGCCCACGAGGGTCCCCGCGACGCACACGTCGCCGGCGCGGAGGCGGATTACCGACAGGTAGTCCCGGGCGGCGGCCGACGTGAGCGTCGAGACGGCCATGCCCCGCTCGACGGCGAGCAGCGGCGCATTGACGAAGGTGACCGGCTCGTGGACGACGTCGGTGAGCAGTCCCTTGAGCGCCGACAGGGTCAGCGCCTGCGGGTCCTCCTCGGCGATCCTGCCGACGTACTCGACCGTCAGCTCGTTCGCGACGCCGGCGTGGAGGGCGGTGAACAGCCGGCCGAGCTTCTCCGCGAGCGGCAGGAACGGCTTCAGCGGCTCGGGGATGACGGCACCGACCTCGACGTTGACCGCCGAGGGCACGAACTCGCCGCGCAGCGCGAGCGCGACCGCCTCGGCCACCATCGTCCCGGCCTTGTCCTGGGCCTCGCTGGTCGACGCCCCGAGGTGCGGCGTCACGACGATGTTGTCGAGGGCGAACAGTTTCGAGTCGGTCATCGGCTCGGTCGAGAACACGTCGACCGCCGCGCCGGCGATCCAGCCCTCGGACAGCGCGGTGTACAGGGCGTCCTCGTCGACCAGCCCCCCCCGGGCGGTGTTCACGATGCGAGCCGTCGGCTTCATCGCCGCCAGCTGGGCCTCGCCGACGACCCCGGTCGTCTCGGGCGTCTTCGGCAGGTGGACCGTGAGGACGTCCGCGACGGCGCAGAGCTCGTCGACCGTGCCGACGAGCTCGACGCCCATCCGGGCCGCGCGTTCCGCGGACACGTAGGGGTCGTGGGCGACGAGCCGCATCCCGAAGGCCGAGCAGCGCTGCGCCACCAGCGCGCCGACCCGGCCGAGGCCGAGCACGCCGAGGACCTTGCCGTGGAGCTCCATCCCCTCGAGCTCGGATCGCCGCCACTCGCCGGCGCGCAGGGACCGGTCGGCCTCGGGGATCCGGCGGGCGAGGGCGAGCAGCAGCGCGACCGCGTGCTCGGCGGCGCTGACGATGTTGGACTGCGGCGCGTTGCAGACCAGCACCCCGCGAGCCGTCGCCGCCCGCACGTCGACGTTGTCGAGCCCGATGCCCGCGCGCGCGATCACCTTGAGCTTCGTGCCGGCGGAGATGACGTCGGCGTCGATGGTCGTCGCCGAGCGGACGATCACGGCGTCGTAGGCGCCGATCGCTTCCACGAGCTCCGCCTTGCCGAGGCCGGGTCGCACGTCGACGTCGAACTCGGCGGCGAGCGCGTCGACCCCCGCTTCGGACAGCGGGTCGGCCACGAGCACCTTCATCCGTCCGCTGCCTTTCTCTGGCTGTGGCTCCGCCCGGGTCACTCTATGGCCGCTCCGATCGGTGGCCAAAGCAGCGGTCCTCTTCGCGCTCGGCCGGGGGATTCCCCTGTTCCGGGGTGAAATCTTCGGATATCCGAAGATTCCACCCCGGAGCACGGCCCAGGGGCAGCAGAAGCCGCGCGCTGGGCAGAGGTCGCTCGCTAGGCCTCGCCCCGGTGGAGCCGGGCGAAGATCTCGCGCGTCGCCGTGGAGCGGTTCAGGGTGTAGAAGTGGATGCCCGGCGCGCCGCCGTCGAGCAGCTGGCGGCAGAGGTCCGTCGCGACGTCCACGCCGATCGCCCGGACCGCCTCTTGATCGTCGCCCACGGCGTGGAGACGGGCCGCGAGCGCCGGCGGGAAGGCGGCGCCGGACAGGGCGGCGAAGCGTTCGATCTGGGCGACGTTCGTCACGGGCATCACGCCGGGGATGATCGGCACCTCGCAGCCGACCCTGCTGGCCGTCGCGACCAGCCGGAAGTAGTCCGCGGCGTCGAAGAAGAACTGCGTGACGGCGAAGTCCGCGCCCGCGGCGCACTTGCGGGCGAGGTAGCCCACGTCGGCGTCGCGGTCGGGCGACGCCGGATGCCCCTCGGGGAAGGCGGCCACCCCGACGCAGAAGTCGCCCTCCTCGTGGAGCAGGCGGACAAGGTCCTCGGCGTGGCGCAGGCCGTCGAGGTGCGCCTCCCAGGTCTCCGCCGGGCCGCCGGGCATGTCGCCGCGCAGCGCGAGCACGTTGCGGATGCCCGCCGCCTTGATCTCGCCGATGGTGGCGCGGACGTCCTCGCGGGAGGCGCCGACGCAGGTTAGGTGCGCCATCGCGGTGATGGACGTGTCGGTGGCGATGCGCTGCACGACGCGGACCGTGCGGTCACGGGTGCTGCCGCCGGCGCCGTAGGTCACGGACACGAATGTGGGCCGGAGGGGCTCCAGCTCGCGGATCGCCTGCCAGAGCTGCCGCTCGCCCTCGTCGGTCTTCGGGGGGAAGAACTCGAAGGAGTACGAGGGGTTGCCGGTCGCGAGCAGCTCCCGGATGGTCGCCGTCATGTCCGCGCCAGCCTATTCGGGCCGCGGGTCGAAGCCCTCACCCAGGTACGCCTCGATGACCCGGGTGTTCGCGAGCAACTCCGCGGCCGGCCCCTCCAGGACGATCTCGCCGGTCTCCATGACGTAGCCGTGGTCGGCCGCCGACAGCGCGCGGTGGGCGTTCTGCTCGACGAGGAGCACGGTCGTGCCCTCCGCCCGGATCGTCTCGATGACCTTGAAGACCTCGTCGACGAGCAGGGGGGCCAGGCCCATCGACGGCTCGTCGAGGAGCAGGACCCGCGGCCGGGCGAGCAGGGCGCGCGCGATCGCGAGCATCTGCTGCTCTCCTCCGGACAGGCTGCCCGCGGACAACCGCCGGCGTTCGGCGAGCACGGGGAACCGCGCGAAGACCTCCTCCAGGCCGGACGCGAGATGCGCCCTCTGGTGCCACGCGCCGAGCGAGAGGTTCTCCTCGACGGTCATCGTCGCGAGCACCTCGCGGCCCTCCGGCACCTGCACGAGACCGGCGGCGACCCGGCGGGTGCTGCGCCAGCGGGTGACGTCCTCGCCGTCGAGCAGCACCCGACCGGCGCGGGGCCGCACGAGCCCGGAGATCGCCGCCAGGGTCGTGCTCTTGCCGGCGCCGTTCGCGCCGATCAGGGTCACCAGCGAGCCGCGGAGGACGCGCAACGACAGGCCGCGCACCGCCTCGATCCCGCCGTAGGCGACGTGCAATCCGTCGACCTCGAGCAGGGGCGTCTCCGCGGTCATGTGGCGGCCTGGCCCAGGTAGGCGCGCAGGACCTCGGGGTGCCGGGCGACCTCGTCGGGATCGCCGTCGGCGATCACCCGCCCGAAGTCGAGCACGACGACCCGCGTGCACACCGACATCACCAGGCGGACGTTGTGCTCGATGAGCAGGACGGTGACGCCCTCGGCGGCGATGGCGCCGACCAGTGCCCCGAGCCGCTGCGCCTCGACGTGGTTCATGCCCGCCGCCGGCTCGTCGAGCACCAGCAGCCGTGGCTGCCCGCACAGCGCGCGGGCGATCTCCAGGCGCCGGCGGTCACCGTAGGCGAGGCTGCTCGCCGGGGCGTCGGCGCGGTCGAGCAGCCCCACCCGGGCGAGGACGCGGTCCGCGCGGGCGGCGTTGTCGCGGTCGTCCCGGGCGGCGGCGGGCAGGAACACCAGTCGGCGGAGGAAGGTCGGGCGGGTCACCCGATGACCACCGACGATCGCGTTCTCGCGCACGGTGAGGTCGTCGAACAGCTTCACCTGCTGGAAGGTCCGGCCGACGCCGAGGGCGTTGACGCGGTTGGCGGGCAGCCCCCTGATCGGCGTGCCGAGCACCTCGACGCTCCCGCCGGTCACCGGCGTCAGGCCGGTGATCGCGTTCACCAGCGTCGTCTTGCCCGCGCCGTTCGGGCCGATCAGGCCGAGGATCTCACCTGTGCGGATGTCGAGGCCGACCTCGGCGAGCGCCCGCACCCCGCCGTAGTCCTTCTCGACGCCGAC
>JACCXR010000404.1 GCA_013696915.1 Euzebyaceae bacterium | reverse complement strand
CGGCCTTGCGCTCACCGCCGCCCACGCCGTGGTGGAGGAGGGGCCGGTGCTGGCTCCCCCCGGCGCGCCGGCCCTGCCGCCCGGCCCGGGAGCGGCAGGCGCGCCGTCGGCGGGCGGTGCCACATCGGCGGGCGGTGCCACGCGAGGAGGCGGCGCCACGCCCTGGAACGACGACGTCCCGGCACCTCCATCTGCGTTCGCGGACCCGATCGTCAGCCCGCCAGGAGCGCCGGCACTTCCGGTCGCGTCCCCACCGGGGCGACCGGGGGTCACGACCGCCGGCCACCACGTCGTCACGCCGGGGGACAACCTGTGGTCGGTCGCCGCGGCAAGGGTCGCCGTCGCGACGGGGCGGGAGGTCGCCGCGCTGCACGACCGGGAGATCCACGCCTACTGGGTGCTCGTGCTGGCGGCGAACCGCGGTGCGCTGCGCTCGGGCGACCCCGATCTCATCCACCCCGGCGAGCGTGTCGTGCTGCCGGCGGTCACGGCGAGCGGCGCGGCTCCACCGTCGCCCTGACGCCGATCTCGAGCGGGCCGCGGAGGTCGAGGACGCGGAGCAGGGTGAGCTCGACCTTCCCGGTCGCGGTGACGGTGACGGCCTGCGGTGTCGCATCCGCGCGGCGCGCGATCACCAGCGCCGCGTCGGGGTGGCGGTCGACGACCTCCAGGGCCCGCGCCCGCGCCGCGCCGGGGTCGAGGACGACGATGCCGCCCGCCCGGTAGGCGTCCTCGTCGATGGCGGACGCACCCGCGACCGCCGCCGCGTCGACGATGCCGGCGAGCACCCGCCGGTCGCCGAACGCTCGCCACAGGTCCAGGCTGATGCCGCCCAGGAAGAGCAGGCAGACGCACAGGCCGAGCAGCCACGGCGCAAGGCCACCGGTCTCGTCCGCTGGCGCGCACCGCCGGCCCCTTCGGGCGCCGGGGGCAGCAGCCGACGCGGAGCCGCAGGCCCGGTCCGCCGGCGTCATCCGTCGCCGCAGCCCGCGGTGCGGTCCGCCGGCGTCGTTCGTCGCCCGCGGCTGGCGGTGGGGTCCGCCGGCGTCGTTCGTCCCCCGCGGCTGGCGGTGGGGTCCGCCCGCGTCGTTCGTCCCCCGCGGCTGGCCGTGCGATCCTCCGGCGCCGCCCCCGCGGTCACGGCGCCCCCGGGAGACTGCGGTAGGCGTCGACGTACTCGGTGTGGCTCGCGGTCAGGGTGAACCCTCCGCCGTGGCCGATCAGGGGAATCGTCGTGAGAGGCACCCGCACCGTGACGGTCGCCGTCACCGCGCCGCCGCGGTCGGGCGCGCCGTCGCCGTCACGGTCGGGATCGGTGAAGGCGACGCCGCCGAAGTCGTCGGCGAGGTCGTGGTTGTCGGCGATCTGGGCGGCGAGTGCCGCGCCGTCGGCCACCCCCTCGGCGACCGTGCCCGCGACTGCGACGGCGCGGGCCGCCTCCTGCGCGGCCATCCTGGCCATCGACTGACGCTCGATCCACGTCGGGAACACCAGGACGAGGATCGCGACCGGTAGCACCAGCACGCCGATGCCCAGGGCGAACTCGATCGGCACCGAGCCGCGCTCGCCGCCCGTCACGGGGCCCGTTCCTTGACGGCGCTGGCCTCGGCGTCGAACGACCAGTCGGGCGCGCCTGGCAGCCAGCCGAGGAACGTGACCGTGGTGCGCGCGACAAGGCGGTCGCCCGTGTCGGTGCACGCGATCGGCGCCACCCCGAGTCCCATCGGGCCGTCGAGCAGGTCGGCGAGGACGTCCCGGGCGCGGGCGGCGCATTCGCCGGCGGGGTCGGCGCTGACCCGGGAGCCTCGCCGTGCACCCTCGTCGAGCGCCGCCCGCACCACTCCGCGGCCGTACTGCATGACGATCAGGTTCGCGAGCAGCACGAGCAGGATCAGCGACAGGCCGACCGCCACGACGAACTGCGGCGTCAGGAAGCCGTCCTCGTCGCGCCGGTCCCATCGGGGCGCCACGCCGCGGGTCAGGGTCCGGCGGGCGCCGAGAAGATCTGGTCGCGGACGTACTCCATGACGTCCAAGCCGAGCGCCCGGAGCAACGCCCAGATCGCGACGAGTGCCGCGATCCCGAGTGCCGCGTTGCCGAGCAGCTCTGCGGTGGAGAACCCTTCCTCCTCGGTGTGGAGCCGGTCCACCAGCAGCGCGAGAAACGTGATCACGTCATACCTCCTCCGACGGCGGCGGCCGCGTCACCGCCCGCCGAGCACGATCGACGGCAGCGGCGCCGCCACGAACAGCAACATCACGGGCGCGAGGATCGCGATGATCGGCAGCAGCATCGCGGCGCGGCGTTTGGTCGCGCTGCGCTTGAGGTCCTCCGACCGCTCGTCGCGGATGTCCTCCGACAGCGCGCGCAGACCTTCGGCGAGGTCCGCGCCGAACTCGGCCCCGTTCGCCAGCAGCCGGTAGGTGCGACCGGCGTGCGGTTCGGGGGTCACCCGCGCGAGGAAGGCGAGGGCGTCGCCCAGGCGGCGCCCGCTGCGGTGAATCCGCAGCACCTCGGCGAGCTCCTCGACCACGGCGCCGTGGCCGCGCTCGACGATGCGCTGGAGCGCCTGGACGACGCCGCCGCCCACGCGGATGTGCATCGCGAGCAGCTGGTTGACGGTGTAGAGCTCGATCCGCATGCGGATCCGACGGGCCTCGATGGCGCGGTCGACCCGGCCGCGCCAGCGGGCCGCCCCGAAGACCGCGCCAAGCCCGCCGGCGGCGAGGACCCACAGCGGCGACCGGCCGACGAGCCCGCCCGCCGCCCCGAACAGCAGCAGCCCGACGGCGGCGCTGCCGAGCTGCCGGACCCGGTACTCGTGGGCCCGCAGCGGCTCCGGCACGTCCCCGAGCATCCCGGCCTGGCGCAGCTTCAGCAGCAGGGAGTCGTCCGTCGTCGAGTCGACCGCGCGGCCCAGCACCTCCGCCACCCGCCCGACGATGGGCCCCAGAAGCCGTTGCAGCGTGCCGCCGGACAGCACCGGTCCGGGATCGGCGACGGCGAGCACGTCGGCGCCCCCGCCCAGGCTCGTGCGGGCGCCGATGGTGTACGGCCGGACGCGCGCGGCGAGCCGCGGCGTGGGCGGAACGACGAGCCGGGCGAGCGCCGCGACCGCGACGCCCGTCGCGAGTGCCGCCAGGAGCTCGCGGCCGTCCATCAGCGGTCCGCTCCCGCAGGCGCGGCCGGCGCCGGGTGGGCGCCGCTGAAGACGCGCTCCTCACCGAGGTCGCGGGACAGGCGACCGACGATCCACATCCCGAGCAGGCTCGCCACGCCGGCGACCGCGACGACCAGAACGCCGCCGGGCGACTGGTAGAAGTCCCGGAAGTGGCCGGGCTGGGCGGTCAGCATGAGCAGCACCAGCCACGGCAGCACGAACACCGCCCGCGCGTTGATCTTCGACTCCAGCCGGTCGGTGGCAATCTCCTCGAGCGTGCGCACGTCGGCGGTCGTGGCCTCTGCCAGGTCGCGGAGCACCTCGGTGACGACCCGGCCGCCGCGCTCGTGGGCCAGGATGAGCACCTCGATGACCCGGTCCGACGTCGGGTCGGCGAGCTCGGCCTTGGTGACCTCGAGCGCCGGTGAGACTCCGAGCATGCGCACGAGCGCGGGGAAGCGGGCGAACGCACGCTGGAGCGGCTCGGGCCCTGATGCGGCGAGCGCGGTCACCGCCTGCGGCAGCGACATGCCGGCAGAGATGCCGGCGACGATCTCGCGCAGCCCGTCCGGCCAGGTGCTCTGGAGCTCGCGCATCCGCCGGCCCCGCTGCCGGGCGAAGTAGACCCGGGGCAGCGCCGCGCCCGAGGCGCCGGGCACGATCGCCACCACCGGGGTGTTCGTCACCATCGCCACCAGGGCGAAGATCGCCAGCCCGACCGCCGCAGAGCCCGCCCAGAACTGCCTCGGCGTGAGGCTGACCCCGGCCTGGACGAGCCACAGCTGGCCGGCGCTGAGGGCCGGCCGGGCGCGGCGCCGCAGCTTGATCTGCGGCGGGTGGCCGGTCAGGAACCCCGCCATGAGGTACGCCGCCAGGCCGGAGCACAGAGCCGATGCGAGCCTCACAGCAGCACCCTCCTACCCTCGAGGATCGGCCGCAGCGCGACGCCGTCCGGCAGGCTGCGCTCGAGGACATGGGCGTTCGGCGGGATCATCCCGGTCCACTCGAGGGGCTTGCCGATGGACTCGCGGACGAAGATCGGCTCGGTGGAGAAGTCGTCGTGCAGCGCGGGGACGACGGCGATGATCTCCATCACCTGACGGCGGATCCCCGCCGCCGGATCGACGTGATTGACGTCGTCCATGTCGAGGTGCACGACGAAGTCGATGGCGGACGCGAACACCTTGCG
>JACCXR010000398.1 GCA_013696915.1 Euzebyaceae bacterium | reverse complement strand
GCGGTCTCCCGCCGCAGGTCGACGGCGCGCACCCAGCGCTGCGGCCGACGCTCGTCGTCGAGCAGCAGCACGCTGCCCATCGTGGAGCGCTGGAGCTCCGCCATGACCGTCGACCGGTCGGCATCGACACCCGCGGTCGGCCACACAGCGAGCTGGTAGTCCCGCTCCCGCGCCAGGTTGAGCCGCTTCAGCGAGGCGCCCGAGCCGATGAAGTCGGCGACGAAGTCGTCGGCCGGCGCCGACAGGACCACCTCGGGCCGGTCGTACTGCGCGATCACCGACCGCTCGCGCAGGATGGCGATGCGGTCCCCCATCTTGATCGCCTCGTCGATGTCGTGCGTGACGAAGATGATCGTCTTGCGGATCTCCTCCTGCAGGCGCAGGAACTCGTTCTGCAGGCGATCGCGCGTGATGGGGTCGATGGCGCCGAAGGGCTCGTCCATCAGCATGACCGGCGGGTCGGCGGACAGCGCCCGCGCGACCCCCACCCGCTGGCGCTGGCCCCCCGAGAGCTCCTTGGGGTAGCGGTCGCGGTAGCGCGACGGGTCCATGCCGACGAGGTCGAGCAGCTCGTCGACGCGCTTGCGGATCTTCTCCTCCGGCCACTTCAGCATCCGCGGCACGGTCGCCACGTTCGCGGAGATCGTCATGTGCGGGAACAGGCCGATCTGCTGGATCACGTAGCCGATCCGCCGGCGGAGCTGGTCGGCGTTGACCTTGGTGACGTCCTCCCCCTGCAGGTAGATGTGGCCGGAGGACGGCTCGATGATGCGGTTGACCATCTTCATCGTGGTCGTCTTGCCGCACCCGGAGGGCCCGACGAGAATGACGATCTCCCCCTCGGGGATCTCCATGGTCAGCTCTTCGACCGCGGGGTCGGCCTGCCGGGGGAAGCGCTTGCACAGGCGCTCGAGTCGGATCATCGCCTCAGTCACGGATACCTCGCGGGGTCGTGAATCGGGTCAGGAGGATGAACAGCGCGTCGAGCATGAGCCCGAGCAGCACGACGCCGAGCGTGCCGGCCAGCGCCAGGTTCACGGCCACCGGGCTGCCGATCCGGCGCAGGCCGTCGAAGATGAGGGTGCCGAAGCCGCCGGCGTTCACGATCGCGCCGAGTGCGGCGATCCCGACGATGACCATGGTGGAGATCCGCACCCCGGTGAGGATGACGGGCCAGGCGATCGGGATCTCGATCCGGAACAGGCGCTGCCAGCGGCCCATGCCCATGCCCTGCGCGGACTCGACGATGGCCGGGTCCACGCCGCGCAGCCCGGTGATGGTGTTGCGCACGATCGGCAGGAGCGAGTACAGCGTCAGCGCGACGACGACGGGCAGGGTCCCCAGACCGAGCCCGAAGCCGACGAGCAGCGTGTAGAGGGCGAGGGACGGGATCGTCAGGATCGTCCCCGTCACGCCCAACGCCAGCGTGCGTGCCCGGTCGTTGCGGTAGCTCAGCACCCCGAGCGTCAGGCCGATCACCGTGCCCAGCACCATCGAGACGGCGACGATCACCAGGTGGTCCCGCCCGGTCAGGAGCAGATCGTCCCAGTTGCGACCGAGGTACTCCCAGAAGGTCATGTGGCGGGCCCAACTCCTCGACGGTGCGCGAATGTATCAAACGCGCGACGGTTGGTCGTCGATCCGCTGTCGTGCGCGTTGCCTTTGTGGCAACGCGCGTTGCCGGTATCATGCCAAAGGCGTTCCCACAAGACAACCGCGATCTCGAAAAGAAGGGCCCCCCGTGCTTCCCGGCGCAGCGCCGTACGTCGTGGTCGGTGCCGGCATCCACGGCCTGTCGACCGCATGGCACCTCGCCCGACGGCTGAAGGCAACGGGCCGGGGTGACGGCTCGCAGGTGGTCGTGCTCGACAAGACCGCGGTCGGGGCCGGCGCCTCCGGGATCGCGTGCGGCGTCGTGCGGAACAACTACTTCCAGCCGGCGATGCGGGAGCTCATGGCCCACTCCGTCGCCGTGTGGGAGTCCGACGTCGAGGCCTTCTCCTACCACCCGGTCGGCTACCTGCAGATCGCCCCGGAGTCGATGCACGCCGACGTGGCACAGATCCACGCCGAACAGCGCGACATCGGCTACGACTCGACGCTGGTCGAGGGCGAGTTCCCCTGCCGCGCCTACATGCAGGAGATCTTCTCGGACTGGCAGGCCCAGGGCATCACCAGCGTGCTCCACGAGCACCGCGGCGGCTACGCGAACAACACCGCCTCCCTCCGCGGCCTTGCCGCCAAGGCCGAGGCCGAGGGCGTCCGCATCTTCAGTGGGGTGAGGGTCACCGGCCTGCGCATCGACGCCGGCGCGGTGGCCGCCGTCGAGACGGAGCAGGGGACCGTGGCCTGCGACCACCTGGTCGTCGCCGTGGGCCCGTGGGTCCGGGACTTCTGGAAGCTGCTGGAGCTCCCCGAGAAGATCGCCGTGCGCGGCCCGGACGGCCGCCTGCACGACGGCGTCGACATGTGGACCTACTGGTCGCTGCAGGAGGGCACGCTCGGGGTGGATCCGGACTACCTGCGCGACAACCGCGGCCAGCTCCCCCCCGTCGTCCACGTCGACACCGACACCCCGCTGCTCGATGCGGACGACGGCAGCCTCGTCACCGACCAGCTCTGGGGCATCTACTACAAGCCGGACTTCCACTTCGGCGGTGTGCAGGGCGGCGCCATGCCGCACGTCGTCGACCGTGACGCCGACGACGTCGCCGTCGACCCCTACGGACCGGCCAGCCCCGACTTCGTCGTCGGTGACGACTTCGCCCGCATGTGGACGTCGGCGCTGGCCCACTGCCAGAAGCGCTTCGAGGGCAAGCGCGGCCTGTACCGCGCCGAGCCGTCGGGCGGCATCGGGTGCTTCACCCCGGACAGCTTCCCGGTGTTCGACACCTTCCACGACAACGCCTACGTGATCGCCGACTCCAACCACGGCTACAAGATGATCGGCGTCGGAGCGCTCGTGGCCGCGGAGCTCACGGGCGACCGCCAGGCGCTGCTCGAGCCGTTCCGCTTCGCCCGCTACGCCCAGGGCCGGCTGCACCCGACCAGCCACTCCCCCTTCCCATGGAGCTGACCACCGCCATGCCGCGGATCCTCGACCTGCCGCCGCGCACGCCGGGGCACACGCTGCCGCAGGCGTACTACACCGACCCGGACATCTTCGGCGAGGATCTGCGCCGCGTCTTCTGGCGCAACTGGCTGTTCGCCGGCCACGCCTGCGACCTCCGCGAGCCGGGCGACTTCTTCACCTTCGACATCGGAACCGAGTCGCTGCTCGTCGTCCGCGACGCCGGCGGCGCGATCCGCGCCCACTTCAACGTCTGCCGCCACCGCGGGTCCCGGATCGAGGGCCAGGAGCGGGGGCACGCGAAGGCCCTCGTGTGCCCGTACCACCAGTGGGTCTTCTCCCTCGACGGGTGCCTGTCGAGCGCGCGGCTCATGGGCGAGAGCTTCGACAAGTCCCAGTTCGGGCTGCGGCCGGCGGCGGTGCGCGAGCTCGCCGGGCTGGTCTTCGTGTGCCTCTCCCCGGACCCGCCGCCGTTCGATCCCGCCGTCGAGGCCATCGGCCCGCAGCTGCGCCCGCACGGGCTGGACGACGCCAAGGTGGCGGCGCGCTTCTCCTACGACGTCCGCGCGAACTGGAAGCTGCTGGTCGAGAACAACCGCGAGTGCTACCACTGCCGCGGCGGGCATCCCGAGTTCTGCCTGTCGAACTTCGACCTCGGGATGAACGGCGACCCGCGGGTCAGCGCCTCGTACGCCGCCACGCTGCGGCGCGAATACGACCGCTGGCGCGCGCTGGGGCTGTCCCCCGCCGAGGTCAGCTTCCCGGGCGGGTCGTTCTACCGGGTGGTACGGCTGCCGCTGAAGGACGGCTTCCTCACCGAGAGCCTGGACGGCCGCCCCGTCGCACCGCTGCTCGGCGACCTCCCGACGGCCGGCACCGGCAGCCTGCGCGTGATCACCCTGCCGAACTCCTGGTCCCACGCCAACTGCGACTACGCGGTCACGACCCGCCTGACCCCGGTCGGACCGGAGATGACCCGCATCGACCTCGCGTTCCTCGTGCGGGCGGACGCGGTCGAGGGGGTCGACTTCGACCTCGGCCGGGTCACCGACGTGTGGAAGGCGACCTCGGAGCAGGACTGGGAGCTCTGCGAGAACAACCACGCCGGCGTGAGGTCGATGGCGTACACGCCGGGCCCATACTCGACCGTCACCGAGAACTCGGTGGATGCCTTCGTGCACTGGTACACCGAGCAGCTGGGAATTCGCGATGAACAGCACGTCTGAGGGCCCGCTCGGCCTGCTCGACCGCCTGGCCCGGGGACCCCTCCTCTGTGCGGAGGGCTACCTGTTCGAACTCGAGCGGCGCGGCCACCTCCAGGCCGGCGCCTACGTCCCCGAGGTCGTGCTGGAACACCCCGCCGAGGTCCGGGCGCTGCACCGCCAGTTCGTCCACGCCGGGTCGGACGTCGTCGAGGCGTTCACCTACTACGGGCACCGCGAGAAGCTGCGCCTGATCGGCAAGGAGGACCTGCTGGAGCCGCTGAACCGCCAGGCGCTCGACATCGCCGAGGGGGTCGCCCGGGAGAGCGGCGCGCTGCTCGCCGGCAACATCTGCAACACGAACGTCTTCGACCCCGGGGACCGCGAGACGTCCCGGCAGGTCCGCGGCATGTTCTCCGAGCAGGTCGCGTGGGCCGCCGAGGCCGGCGTGGACTTCGTCATCGGGGAGACGTACTCCTACGCCTCGGAGGCGCTCGTCGCGCTGGAGGTCGTCCAGCAGGCCGAGCTGCCGGCGGTGATCACCCTGGCGATCCATCGGGACCCCGAGACCCGCGAGGGCTGGTCCCCGGCCGAGGCGTGCAGGCGGCTGGCCGACGCCGGCGCCGACGTCGTGGGGCTGAACTGCATCCGGGGACCGGCGACGCTGCTGCCGCTGCTCGCCGACGTCGTCGCGGCGGTCGACGTGCCGGTGGCTGCCCTCCCCGTCCCCTACCGCACCACCGCGGACGAGCCGAGCTTCCAGTCGCTGCGCGACCCGTCCTACGACGGCTACCCCGGCGACCGGCCCTTCCCGACGGCGCTCGACCCGTTCATGTGCACCCGCTACGAGATCGCCGACTTCACGCGCGCGGCCAGGGAGCTCGGGGTGTCCTACTTCGGCGTCTGCTGCGGCGCGGGGCCGCACCACATCCGCAGCATGGCCGAGGCGCTCGACCGGACCCCGCCCGCCAGCCGGTACTCCGCGGACATGTCCAAGCACGCCTTCCTGGGCTCCGACGCCGCGCTCAAGCAGCACAACCTCGCCTACGGCCGCAGCTACTGACCGGCGGGGCTGCCTGACCGGCCCGGCTGCCCGGCCGCCGGGCGCATGAACCGGTTCTCACTCGCCCTCACGTCTGCCTCATGATGTCGCCGCATGCTCCTCCCACCAGCAGCCCTCGATCGATGGGAAGGAGGATCGCGGTCGCGCACCCCGGGCTGACGTCGGGAGACGTTCCTCCCCGCAGGCCGGGGACGCCCCGCAGGGGCGCCCGCGGCCTGCACGCGTGCGGAGCGGCGACGCGCGTCGCACCAGCCGGCTGCTGCGAGCGCTCGACCCGCTCGGTGAGCGACTCGCGATCGTGCCGTCCGCCCCGCCGGTGCCGATGTCGGACCTGTTCTCCCGCTTCTGGCCCTACGCCAGACCGCACCGCCGTCGGCTCATGGTCGTCCTGCTGCTCGTCGCCGTCGCCCCCGCCGTCCAGGCGGTCGAGATCGGCCTCTACCAGCGGCTGGTCGACGACGTGCTCGTTCCGCGCGATCTGAGGCCCTTCGCCTGGATCGCGCTCGCGTACGTGGGCCTGAACCTGCTCGGGCGCGGGACTCGCGTACGCCGACGACTTGGCGTCCACCGTCCTCACCCAGCGCTTCCTCACGGCCCTCCGGGGAGACCTGTTCTCCCGGCTGCTCCGGCTGCCGCTCGCCTTCCACGACCGTCAGCCTCGGCGACGTCCTGTCCCGCCTGACCGGCGACACCGGCGCCGTCGAACGCTTCGTGCTGTCCGGGCTCGCCGAGGGCATCTCCGCCCTGGTGCGGATCGTGATCTTCGTCTGGGCCCTGTTCTGGCTGGACTGGCGGCTCGCCCTGGTGTCGCTGGTCGTCGCGCCGGTGTGCGGGCTGACGGCGCGCCGCTTCTCCGGGCTGGTCAAGGAGGCGTCCCGCGAGAAGCGGCGCCGCAGCGGGTCGCTGGCCGCCGTGGCCGAGGAGAGCCTGTCCAACAACGTGCTCGTGCAGACGTCGAACCGCGAGCAGTCGGAGCTCGACCGCTCCCTGGACGAGCAGCGCGTCGCCCTGACCGCCGACCTGACCGCCACCCGTGTCAAGGCGACGTTCGCTCCGATGATCGACCTCACCGAACTGGCCGGTGCGCTCCTGGTCATCGGGTCGGGGACATGGGCGCTGGCGGCGGGCCGCATCAGCCTGGGGCGGGCTCCTCGTCTTCCTGACCTACCTGGCACAGCTGTTCCGGCCGGTGCGCGACCTCAGCCACCTCGCCACGACCGTCTACTCGGCGTCGGCGGGCGCGGAGCGCATCATCGAGTTCCTCGACGCGGAACCGCCCGTGCGCGACCGTGCGGGCGCTCTCGAGCTCGACCGCGTGCGGGGCGAGGTCGAGTTCGAGGGCGTCACCTTCCGCTACCCGGGGACGGCGAGCCCCTCCCTGCGCGACGCGTCGATCACGCTGCAACCCGGCGAGACCGTCGCCCTGGTCGGCGCGGGCGGGGCGGGGAAGTCGACGCTCGCGAAGCTGCTGCTGCGCCTGCTCGACCCGGACGCCGGCACGGTGCGCCTCGACGGGCACGATCTGCGCGCCGTGACCCTGGCGTCCTTGCGCGAACAGGTCGGGATCCTCCTGCAGGAACCGGCGGTGCTGGACGCGTCGGTGCGCGACAGCATCGCCTACGGCCGTCCCGACGCGACCGAGGAGGAGGTCGTCGCCGCGGCGCGGGCAGCCGACGCCCACGAGTTCGTCTGCGCGCTGCCCGACGGCTACGACACCCGCGTCGGACAGCGCGGTCGCCTGCTCTCCGGCGGCCAGCGTCAGCGACTCGCGATCGCCCGTGCGCACCTGCGCGACACTCCGGTGCTGGTGCTCGACGAGCCGTCGACCGCCCTCGACGCCGACGCCGTCGAGCGGATCCTCCGACCGCTCGGGCGGCTGATGCAGGGTCGGACGACGCTGGTGATCTCCCACGACCTGCTCCTGGCCGGGCGGGCCGACCGCATCGTCGTCCTGGAGGACGGCGTGATCGTCGAGCAGGGCAGTCACGCCGCCCTGCTGGCGGCCGGCGGACGCTACGCCCGGCGGTACGCCCGCCACGTGGAGGCGCCCCCGGAGGCGGTGGCGTGACGGCGTGACCTCAGGCTCGCCCGCCGGGACCGGCAGCGTGCTCGCGCCCGGGTACGAGGTCTTGCGCCACCTGAGCCGGGGCAAGGCCCTGGACGTCTACGACGCCTGGAGCGACGAGCGCGGATGCCGGGTGATCCTCAAGACGCCACGACCCGACCGCACGGACGCCCGGGTGCGACGGCGCCTGCTGCGGGAGGGCGAGCTCCTCCGGACGCTCACCCACCCCAACATCGTCCGGGCCCACGAGGTCCTTTGCGGACCCCGTTGCGCTCGTGGTGCTCGAGACCCTGACCGGCGCCACGCTCGCCCGGTTGATCGAGGACCGCCGCTGGCGCCGGCTGACGTTGCGCGACGCCGGCGTGCTGGGCCAGCAGCTGTGCGCCGCCGTGGCCTACCTCCATGCACAGGGGACGCTCCACCTCGACCTCAAGCCAGCGAACGTGATCGCCGAGGCCGGCCGGGCCAAGGTGATCGACCTGAGCCTCGCGCGCCCGCCCGGCCGGGGCCGGCCGGGAGCCGGCACGCGGGACTACCTGGCGCCGGAGCAGGCGACGGGCGCGGCCCTGACGGCCGCCACGGACGTGTGGGCCTCGGAGCGCTGCTCTACGACGTGCTCACCGGTCGCCCGCCGTTCGACTCCGACGCGGAGGTGGCGGCCGGCCGTGGCCGCTACCCCCAGACCCGCGTGCGGGCCCGCCCGGTCGCCTCCCTGCGGCGCCGCGTCCCCCGGTCGCTGTCCGCAGCGATCGACGCGTCCCTGGACCCCGAGCCGGCCCGCCGTCCGGCGGTGCGGGAGCTGGCCGCCGCGCTGCGGGCGGCCAGCGGCGTCGACCTCCGAGGCCAAGCACCGTGAGAACCGACCGGCGCCTTGCCGTGGCGCCGTCTCCACTGTCGTGGCGACGGCGGCAGCGGCCTCGACCGGCGGGCGGGCAGGTGCGACGATGCCGCTCCCCCGCACGGTCCGCCACCGGGAGTGCGGTCACCGATGCCGGAGCCCGCAGGCCCCCGCGGCTTCCTGAGTGGACGAGAGGAGGACGGCACTCCGGATGCGCGAGCCGCGCCGCTGGCAGGGGGTCCTGCTCAGCATGCGGGTCCGGATCGTCGTCGCCGTGGTCCTCCTGCTGCTGCTGTCGTCGATCGTCTCGGTGATCGTGCTGCGCCAGGTGCTGTTCGAGCGGCTCGACAACGAGATCCGTGTGGACCTGTCACAGGAGGCGGAGGAGTTCCGGCTGCTGGCCGCGGGCAACAACCCACAGACGGGCGAGCCGTTCGGCGACGACCTCGAGGCCATCTTCGACGTGTACTTCGAGCGTGAGGTCCCCGACGAGGGCGAATCGCTGCTCGCCTTCGTCGACGGCCGGTTCTACCGATCGTCAAGGGCGCAGGATGCCGCCGCGGCCGAGGACATCGGCGAGGCGGTGGCCTACTGGCTGTCCCTCGACCGGCCCGAGGCCGGCACGATCGCCACGGGCGCCGGCGAGGCCCGCTACACCGCACTGCCGCTCGCAGGAGAGCAGGGCTCCGGCCTGTTCGTCGTCGCGAACTTCCCCGACCACGAGCGCAGCGAGATCGACGACGCGGTGCGCGTCCAGGCGACGACCCAGCTGGTCCTGCTCGTGCTGACCTCGCTGCTCGGACTCGTCCTCGCGAGCCGGGTGCTGCGGCCGCTGCGCTCGCTCGCCGAGACCGCCGCGACGATCACCGACACCGACCTGACCCGGCGGATCCCGGTGAAGGGCCGCGACGAGGCGTCCCAGATCGCGAGGGCCTTCAACGACATGCTCGGTCGCCTCGAGCAGGCGCTGACGACGCAGCGGCGGTTCCTCGACGACGCCGGCCACGAGCTGCGGGCCCCGCTCACCGTGGTCCGGGGTCATGTCGAGCTGCTCGAACTCGATACCGATCCGCGAGCCCGGCAGGAGACCGCGGCACTGATCACCGACGAGATCGACCGGATGAGCCGCATCGTCAACGACCTGCTCCTCCTCGCCCGCGCCGAGCAGCCCGATTTCCTCCGGCCGGAACCCGTGGACCTCCACGAGCTGCTGGGCGACATCCATCGCAAGGCGAGCGCGCTCGCCCCGCGGGACTGGCGACTCGAGCCGCCGGCGCAGGCCACGATCACCGCTGACCGCCAGCGTCTGACCCAGGCGATGGTCCAGCTCGCCCAGAACGCCTGTCAGCACACGCCGGAGCGTGCCGTCATCCGCATCGGATCGGAGCTCGACGACGGCCAGGTCCGCATTTGGGTGCACGACAGCGGCCCTGGAGTCCCGCCCGACGACGCCGACCGGTTGTTTCAGCGGTTCCAGCGGGGGTCACGGCGCAACGCTGCCACGGGGGCAGGGCTGGGCCTGTCGATCGTCCGCGCCATCGCGGAGGCCCACGGCGGGCAGGCCCGGCTCGCCGAGACCCCCGCGGACGGCGCGCGCTTCGAGCTGGTGATCCCCGCCGGCGACGTCCGGGCGGCCGGTCACGGTGCCGGCGGGGCGGGCACGCGGACATCGGGCTGAGCGACCCGCAGCAGTCTCGCCGCGTCCCCCCGGCCCGGGGCGGGCGCGCCCGCGGCTCCGTGGCGGTCACGGCTCAGCAATCCCATGACGGTCGCTGCGCGACCGCCACCAACGAGGTCATGAGAATCGCCTCGGACGAGCCTCGGCGATTCACGGCTCAGGCGACGACCCGCAGAGCCCGGTCGGCGGCCGCCGCGGCACGCGCGACGAGTCGGCGCGCCCGGGCCGCACGGTCGTCGCCGGTGTCGCCGCTGTCGCCGAGGTTGAGCCCGACGAGCGCGGCCGCCGCCTGGCAGCCGGCGGACGCCAGCGCGGCGGCCGACACGGCGTCGCCACGGAGGTTCGCGTTGCCCCGCTCGGCGAGATCCGCGCCGATCTCGGCCACCTCTGCGGCGATCCCGGCGACCGACAGCGGGATGTCGGCGGCGTCGGAGAGGGCTGCGCGGACGGCCTCGGCGCGGCCGGCCCGATCCGGTTCGCGGGGGAGGCGCAACGCGGCGAGCACCCGGCCGTAGGCGTCCGCGTCCTCCCCCGCGAGCGGCGCTACCCGCGCCCGGAGCCCTTCGGCGCGGGCCACCAGGTCCCCGGCGTCATCGACGCGGCCCTCGGCGAAGCGCCCGGCCATGGCGCACAGCCCTGCGGCGAGCGCCACGGCCACGGCCGCCGCGGCGCCGCCGCCCGGTGCCGGCTCGCGCGACGCGACGGCGTCGAGGAAGTCGCCGAGGCTCGACCGCAGGTAGTCGGGCGCAGCGACGTCAGACATGTCAGACGCCCGGGAACACGAACCCGTCGACGTCGACGCCGAACTCGTCGCCGGCGTCGAGCAGCGCGTCGAACAGGTACTGGCCGGACGACCGCTCGCAGTGCAGGAGGTAGGACGGCTCCCCGCCGCGGTCGTCGCGGACCAGGTCGGTGACGAGCTTCGCGACCGACGTGCGCACCGCCGCGCCGTCAGGGGTGACGCCGTCCGACAGGTCGATGGCGCAGACCTTGGCGAGCGCGTCGGACGCGGGCGCCCCGGAAAGGCGCATGAGCGCCCGGCCGTGCGTGACGTCGAAGGTGCTGGCGAACTCCCCGTCCGCGCGCGCGGTGACCCGGCGGGCGATCTCGGGCGCGGTCCCGGGCGGCGCGAGCAGGAGCCACTCCCCCGGGCCGGAGCCGACCACCAGCACCCCGTCGGCGTCACGGGCCGCGCGCCCGAAGCGGATCTCGAGCCCGCGGGCGACGGGTCCGTCCGCGGCGGCCCGGACGAGCACCTTGGCCAACGGCGTCGCATCGGTCAGGCGCAGCCTGGCGACGCTGCGCCTGGCGCTGATCTCCCAGCCCTGCTCGACGGTGGCCGGAGGCGCCGGCGCGATCGGGCTGCGGGCGACCAGGGCCGCCTCCCGTGGCGCGCGCTCACCCACGCTGGCGGGTCCCCTCGGGATCGAAGTGCGCGTGTTGCGGCATCACGGTCGCGGCGACCTCGCCGCCGTCGGGGAGGCGCACGGTCACCTGCGTTCCTGGCCCGGTCAGGGAGGGGGCGACGAAGCCGAGGCAGATCGAGCGGCCGAGCGTGGGCGACATGCGGCTGGAGGTGATCCGTCCGGCGATCCCTCGGCCCAGCACGATCTGGCTGGCCTCGGGCGGCACGACCGACCCGTCGACGGGCTGCAGACCGACCAGGCGGAAGTAGTCGTCCCGCCGGCTCTGCCACACGAGCTCCGTCCTCCCCGCGAAGTCGGGCTTGTCCAGCTTCACCGCCCATCCGAGCCCGGCCCCGTAGGCCTGGGTCAGGCCGTCGGTGTCCTGTCCGACGATGAAGTGGCCCTTCTCCAGTCGCAGGATGCGCTGCGCCTCCACCCCGAAGGGCCGGACGCCGAGGTCGGCACCGCGCTCGAGCAGGGCCTCCCAGACCCGCAGCCCGTGGGACGCGGGCACGTGGAGCTCGTAGCTCAGCTCGCCCGTGAACCCGATGCGCCACATGAAGCAGCCGTCCACCCCGGCGATCCGTCCGACGCGCACGCGCATGTACGGGAAGGCCTCGTTCGCCAGGTCGACATCCTCGACGAGCCGCCCGAGGAGCTCCCGAGACCGCGGGCCGGCCACGTTGATGCTCGCGTAGGCCGTCGTGACCGGCGTCACGTGGATCCGCCAGTCCGGACGCTCGGTCTGGAGCCAGCTCTCGATCCACTCCTGCACCGTGGCGGCGCCCGAGGACGTCGCGGTGAGGATGTAGCGGTCCTCGGCCAGCCGCCCGGTGACACCGTCGTCGAGCACCACGCCGTCCTCGGCGCACATCACGCCGTACCGGACGGAGCCGACGTCGAGCCTCGACCACTTGTTCACGTACAGTTGGTTGAGCAGCTCCGGGACGTCCGGGCCGCGCAGGTCGAACTTCCCGAGCGGCGTCACGTCGATGATACCGACGCCGGACCGGACGGCGCGGACCTCTCCGGCGGGGTCGCCGTAGGAGTCCGGGCGGATCCAGGCGCCCGCGACCAGAGGGGTGGCGCCGGCGGCCTCGTGCCACGGCTGCATCGGCGAGTGGCGCACCGGCTCGAAGATGCGACCGGCGAGCGCGCCGAGCGTGATCGGCGCGTACGGCGGCCGCCACACGGTCGTGCCGGTCTCGGCGATCGTGCGCCCGGTCGCCGCCGCCAGGACGGCGACGGCGTTGACCGTCTCGAGCTTGCCCTGCGAGGGTCCCATCGTGACCGTCGTGTAGCGCTTCACCAGCTCGATGGAGTCGTAGCCCTCCTCGGCGGCCGCGATCAGGTCCTTCGCGGTGACGTCCTCGGAGAAGTCGACGAACCCCCTCGTGCCGGAGAAGAACAGGGCGGGGTGGTCCTCGACCGGCAGCTCGGGCAGGGCGACGGCCGGCTCGGGGTCGGGGGGGCCGGCCCGGCGCTCGGCGATCTGCGGGATGCCCGCGCACAGCGACCGCGCGGTCTCGGCGGCCCGGCCCGCGGCCTCGCGCCCGACGGCGCGCGCGTGTTCCGTCAGCTGCTCCAGCGGGCCGTCGCCGGCGATGCCGCCCGCGACGAGCACGTCGTCGGGCAGCAGCGACGGCAGGAACCGGGCCGCCCGCTCGGAGTAGACCGGCCGGTCACCGGCCATGTTGAGCAGCGCCGTCGGGGCCGTCCAGCCGACCGCCGTGACCAGCAGGTCGCAGTCGACGACGGTGCCGTCGGCGCATTCGACCGCCTGCACGCCCCTGGAGCCGGTCGCGCGCTGGATCGTGGGCCCGCGCCGGCCGTCGACGACCTTGGCGACCTCGACGCCGGCCCGTGCGAGGTCGTCGATCGCCGCGTCGCCCTCGGGGTTGGCGCTGAGGACGACGGCCCGCTGTCCCGGCTTGACGGCGTGGAGGTTGACGAGCCGGCGCACGCCGGTGGAGAGCATCACGCCCGGCAGGTCGTTGCCCTCGAAGACGTACGGACGCTCGATGAGCCCGGGGGCAACGACCAGGGTCTTCGCGCGGGCCTTCACGAGCCGCTCGACGACGTGGGGCAGGTTCCGCTGGACGATGCCCAGCCAGTTCCCGTCGTACCGGCCGTTCACGACCGAGTTCGTCATGACCTCGACACCGGGGGCGGCGGCGACGGCCGCGCGCAGCTCGCGCAGCGCCTCCAGCTGCCCGGCGTCGCCCCAGCGGAGGTGGCCGCCGAGCTCGTACTCCTCCTCGACGAGCAGCACCGCCGCTCCGGCCTCGGCGGCGGCCACGGCCGCAGCCATCCCCGCGGGGCCGCCGCCGGCGACCACGACGTCGGGATGGGCGTAGCGCTTGTCGTAGTAGCCGTGGGCCGAGTCCTTCGCGACCACTCCGCCGGACGAGAAGCGCCGCAGGACCCGCTCGTACGCCGGCCACAGCCGCTGCGGCTTGATGAAGGTCTTGTAGTAGAAGCCCGCGGTGAGGAACCGGCCGACGACCTGGTTGACCGACTTCACGTCGTAGCGCAGCGACGGCCAGACGTTCTGGGCGCTGACGACCATGCCCGGCTCGACGCGGCGGTGCGCGCCGCGCACGTTCGGTTCGTCGCCGACCTGGACGGTGCAGCCGGGGTCGAGGAAGCTCGCGCTCAGCAGCCCGCGGGGGCGGTGGTACTTGAAGCTGCGCGAGAAGATCCGTTCGCCGCAGGCCGCGAGCGCCGAGACGATCGTGTCCCCGTGGTACGCAGGGAAGCGCTGCCCGTTCCAGGTGAACTCCAGCGGCCGGTTGCGGTCGATGACCTCGCCGGGCTGGGGCTCGAGGCGCAGGGTCATGCCCGTGCGCGCCGACACCGCGGTCACGGCCTGCCCTCGCGGACGTGCTCGCCGGCGCGGCCGGCCGCCGCGGCGTCGGCGTGCTGGGCGGGCGCGGCCTCTGCGTCCGGCGGCCGCGTGGCGCGCACCTGGTTCGTGACGGTGTGGCGCTCGGCCGCGAAGTACCGGCGGCATCCGGCACGGTGCAGCCAGTTCTCGGCGACCCACCCCGCGGGGTTGGACTCCATGTAGAGGTAGCTCCGCCACTCGGCCGGATCCGCCGTCGCCGGGTCGGGCCGGACGGTCTGCTCGCCGACGTAGCGAAACTCCGACGCATTGCGGGGCCCGCACCAGGGGCAGGGCAGCAGCATCACGGGCGGTCCCCGGCGTGGTCAGCGTCGGAGGGCGCGCGCAGCGCGCCGGCGTGGCCGGTGTCGGGGGGCGGGCGCAGCCCGCTCGTGCAGTTGTGGCCGGGAGGCGCGCGCAGCGCGCCGGCGTGGTCAGTGGCCAACGGACGCCGCCCCCTTCTCGCCCACCAGCCGGCCGTCGGTGAAGCGGGCGAGGTCGAACGCCGCGATCAGTTCGGGGACGCGGCCGGTCGCGATCAGCTGGGCCATCGTCTCGCCGGCGACCGGGGCGGCCTTGAAGCCGTAGGTCCCCCACCCGACGTCGACGTAGAACCCGTCGACCGGGGTCACGCCCATGATCGGCGAGTAGTCCGGCGTCATGTCGCAGAGTCCCGCCCACTGGCGCAGCAGCCGCAGCTTCGCCAGGGAGGGCATGAGCTCCAGCACGTGGCCGGCGAGGCCCTCGGTGAACTCCAGGGAGCCGCGCATCGAGTAGGAGGTGAACTCGTCGACGCTCGCCCCGAATACAAGCTCGCCGCGGTCGGTTTGGCTGACGTAGACGTGGAGGGTGCCGGACACCACCACGGTGGAGAGGAACGGCTTCACCGGCTCCGTGACGGCCGCCTGCAGGGGAAACGTGCTGATCGGCATGCGGACGCCCGCCATGTCCGAGATCAGGGTGGCCCAGCCGGCGGTGCAGTTGACGACCACCGGCGCCGAGATCGGGCCGCGCGAGGTCCGCACGCCCCGGACCCGCCCGGCCGTCACGTCGATGCCGGTGACCTCGGTGTTCTGGTGGACGTGGACGCCGGCGGCGTCTGCGGCGCGCGCGTAGCCCCAGACGACGGCATCGTGGCGGACGATCCCGCCCGGGGGGTGGTACAGCGCGCCGAGGATCGGATACCGGCTGTGCGGCGAGGTGTCCATGAACGGCACCAGCGCCTTGACCTCGTCCGGCCCGATGACCTCCGAGTCGATGCCCTCGAGCTTGTTGACCTCCGCCCGCCACCGCATGGTGCGCAGCGAGGCGTCGTTGTGGGCCAGCGTCAGGTGTCCACGCTGGGAGAACATGACGTTGTAGTTGAGGTCGGCCGCGAGCGTGGAGTACAGCTGCACCGATCGGTCGTAGAAGCGCACGCCCTCCGGGGTCAGGTAATTCGAGCGGATGATGGCGGTGTTCCGGCCGGAGCCGCCGCTGCCGATGTAGCCCTTGTCGAGCACCGCGACGTCGGTGATGCCGTGGTTGGCGGCCAGGTAGTGGGCGGTGGCCAGCCCGTGCACCCCCCCGCCCACGATGACGACGTCGTAGGTCGGTTTGAGCTCGCAGTTCCGCCAGGCCCGGGGCCAGTGCTCGGCCGTCAACCCATGACGCACGAGGTCGAACGCCGAGTACCGCGCGGGCCTGCGGTAACCGTTCGCGGAGCCGTTGCGACTGCCGCGGCCCCTCACGGGTCCCGAGGCTCCCGGCCGACCGCCTCCGGCTCGGCGCCAACACGTGTTGCCATAGTTGCTCCAGCCTAACAGGTGATC
>JACCXR010000393.1 GCA_013696915.1 Euzebyaceae bacterium | reverse complement strand
GTCGGGGCCCCGACCGCGCCGGTGGCGTCGGGCAGGGCGGCGTCGCCGCCTTCGCCCGCGGGATCCTCCGCCGCCCCGCCGTCGCCGTCGTCGGAGGTGCAGCCGGTCGCGAGAACGCCCAGAGCGAGCAGCAGCAGGAACAGCTTCTTGGTCCGCAAGGTCTCCCCTTCCGTGGAACCGCGGCGTGGCCGCGATGCGCCGGCGTCAGGTCCTTGATGCCGGCGTGGAACGGAGCCTAGCGAAGATCCGGTCGCGTCACTAGTGGTGTAGTTGGAATGACCAGGGCGCTCAGACGCCCATCGGGTGCCAGACCGTCTTCGTCTCGAGGAACGCCAGCATCCGGTGGGGGTCGGGGTCGGCACGCCAGTCGGGCTCGGCGTCGGGCCGTCGCAGTACCCGCTTGACGTTCTCCGCGGCCGCTTGTTCGAGGTCGGTCGCGGCGCCGGCGGCGGCCCCGTGCAGGTCGATGGCGTTGACGTCCATGTGGGACGCGAGCACGGGCGCGAGCTCGGCGGTGCGGCCGGTGAGGATGTTGACGACACCGCCGGGGACGTCGGAGGTCGCGAGCACCTCGCCGAACGTGATCGCCGGCAGCGGCGCGTCCTCGCTGGCGACGACGACGGCGGTGTTGCCCGAGACGACCACCGGCGCGACGACGCTGACCAGGCCGAGCAGGCTGGAGGACTGCGGCGCGAGCACGGCGACGACGCCGGTCGGCTCGGGCACGCTGAAGTTGAAGTACGGTCCGGCGACGGCGTTCGCGGAGCCGGCGATCTGCGCGATCTTGTCCGACCAGCCCGCGTACCACACGAGCCGGTCGACCGCGGCGTCGACCGTCCCGGCCGCGTCGTCGCGGTCGCGTCCCTCGGACGCGGCGACCTCGTCGACGAACTGGGCGCGCCGGCCCTCGAGCACCTCCGCGGCGCGGTAGAGCACCTGCCCGCGGTTGTAGGCGGTCGCGCCCGACCACTTCGCGAAGGCGCCGCGCGCGGCCACGACCGCGTCGCGCACGTCCTTGCGCGAGGCCATCGCCGCGTTGGCGAGGAAGCGGCCCTCGGCGCTCGTGATCTCGTAGGACCGCCCGGACTCCGACCGCGGGAACGCCCCGCCGACGTAGAGCTTGTAGGTCTTGCGCACCGCCAGCCGGTCAGGCATCCAGGTACGCCTCCAGCCCGTGGCGGCCGCCCTCGCGGCCGAAGCCGGACTCCTTGTAGCCGCCGAACGGGCTGGCCGGGTCGAACCGGTTGAATGTGTTCGCCCACACCACGCCGGCCCGCAGCCGCTGCGCCGTCCACAGGATGCGGCTGCCCTTCTCGCTCCAGACCCCGGCCGACAGCCCGTAGGGGGTGTTGTTCGCCTTCACGACCGCCTCGTCGGGGGTGCGGAACGTGAGCACGGACAGCACCGGGCCGAAGATCTCCTCCCTGGCGATGCGGTGCGACTGGCTCACGCCGGTGAACAGCGTCGGCGGGAACCACCAGCCGCGGTCGGGCAGCGGGCACTCCGGCTGCCAGCGCACCGCGCCCTCGGCGTCCCCGGACGCCGCGAGCTCGGTGATCCGCTCCAGCTGCGCCGCGGAGTTCACCGCGCCGATGTCGGTGTTCTTGTCGAGCGGGTCCCCCAGCCGCAGGGTGGCCAGCCGCTGCTTCAGGCGCTCGAGCAGCGGCTCGGCCACCGACTCCTGGACGAGCAGGCGCGACCCGGCGCAGCAGACGTGGCCCTGGTTGAAGAAGATGCCGTTGACGATGCCCTCGACCGCCTGGTCCAGCGGCGCGTCGTCGAACACGATGTTCGCGGCCTTGCCCCCGAGTTCGAGCGTCAGCTTCGTGCGGGTGCCCGCCAGGGTGCGCTGGATCTGCTTGCCGACCTCGGTGGAACCGGTGAACGCGACCTTGTCGAGGCCGCCGTGGGCGACGAGGGCCCGGCCCGTCCCGCCGGCGCCGGTGACGATGTTCACCACGCCGGGCGGGAGGTCGACCTGCTGGAGCACCTCGGCGAGCAGCAGCGCCGACAGCGGCGTCGTCTCCGCCGGCTTCAGCACGCAGGTGTTCCCCGCGGCCAGCGCGGGCGCCAGCTTCCAGGCGGCCATGAGCAGCGGGAAGTTCCACGGGATCACCTGGCCGGCGACGCCCAGCGGCCGCGGATCCCCCCCGAAGCCGGCCCATCGCAGCTTGTCGGCCCAGCCGGCGTAGTAGAAGAAGTGCGCGGCGGCGAGGGGGACGTCGACGTCGCGCGACTCGCGGATCGGCTTGCCGTTGTCGAGCGACTCCAGCACCGCGAACTCCCGCGCCCGCTCTTGCAGCACCCGCGCGACCCGGAACAGGTACTTCGCCCGCTCGGCCGGCCGCATCCGCCCCCACACGCCGTCGAACGCCCGGCGCGCGGCGGCCACCGCCCGGTCGACGTCGGCGGGGCCGGCCTCGGCGACCTCGGCGAGGACCTCCTCGGTGGCCGGGTTGACGGTCTTGAACGTCCCGCCGTCGGCCGGCTCGGTGAAGGCCCCGTCGACGAACAGCCCGTAGCCCGGCCGCAGCGCGACGATGTCGCGCGACTCGGGGGCGGGGGCGTAGTCGAAGACCGGCATCAGTCGATCGTGAAGTAGTCGGGACCCGCGTACGCGCCGGTGCGCTGCTTCGCCCGCTGGAGCAGCAGGTCGTTCAGCAGCGTCGACGCGCCGAAGCGGAACGCCTCGGGCGTGAGCCAGCGCTCGCCGGCGACCTCGTTGACCATCACGAGGTAGCGGATCGCGTCCTTGGCGCTGCGGATGCCGCCCGCCGCCTTCACGCCGACCGCACGCCCGGTGAGCGCGGCGAAGTCGCGGACCGCCTCCAGCAGCACCAGCGTCACGGGCAGCGTCGCCGCGGGGGTGACCTTTCCGGTGGAGGTCTTGACGAAGTCCGCGCCGCCGGCCATCGCCAGCCACGCCGCCCGGCGGGCGTTGTCCAGAGTCGCGAGCTCGCCGGTCTCCAGGATCACCTTCAGATGCGCCGGCCCGCACGCCTGCTTCACCTGCACGATCTCCTCCAGGACCTCGCCGTAGCGGCCGCACAGGAAGGCGCCGCGGTCGATCACCATGTCGATCTCGTCCGCGCCGGCGGCCACGGCGTCGCGGGTGTCGGCCAGCTTCACCGCCAGCGACGCGCGGCCGGAGGGGAACGCCGTCGCGACCGCGGCGACGTGCACGCCGCTGCCCGCGACCACGGCGGCGGCTTCGCCGGCGAGGTCGCCGTAGACGCACACCGCGGCGACGCTCGGGCAGGTCGGGTCCGACGGGTCGGGGCGGACGGCCTTGGCCGACAGCGCGCGGACCTTGCCCGGCGTGTCCGCGCCCTCCAGCGTGGTCAGGTCGGTCATGCGGACCGCCATGTCGAGCGCCCAGCGCTTCGACTCGCGCTTGATCGACCGGGTCGCCAGCGTCGCCGCGCGGGCCTCCGCGCCGACCTGGTCGACGCCTGGGAGGCCATGCAGGAATCGCCGGAGCGTGGACTCGGACGCCAGGGCGTCCGGCAGGTGCTCAGCGGCGGGGACGAGCAGGCTCATGTCGCCTCCGAGCCTACTGCCAGCCAGCGCACCGAGGCGCCGTGGGCCCCGCTGCTGGCTACCCGGCGGTCGGCTCCGCCAGGCCAGGTCGCCAGCCGGACGCAGAACGGCGTGCCGCGGTCGAGTTCGTCGAGCCGCTCGGGTTCCAGCCGCAGCCACGCGAGCGGGGCCCGGTCCGTCGCCCGCCGCCCCGCGTCGGCGAGCGCCGTCAGGAAGGCCGTCCGCTCGGCCTCCGCGACGTACTGCAGGACGACCGAGTGGAACACGACGGTCGCGACCCCTTCGGCGGGCGTGGCGAGCATGCGGGCGGCCCAGGTCCCCGCGCCCTCCGCGTCGACGATGGCCGGCACCCGCCCGGCGACCAGGCAGGCGCCGTCCAGCCGCTCGAGCCGTTCGACCTGGTCCGCCCACACCGACGCCCTCAGCGTCGCCCGCCCGTCGGGGGTCGTCGGGTCGACCGGCCGGGGGTCGCAGCCGCGGCGCTCGGCGACGTGGACGTCGGCGTCGAGGTGGGCGGGGGGAACGGTCCAGTGGTCGAGGATCTGCACCGGCGAACCGGGATCGCCCCAGGAGGCGTCGCCGGTGCGGAAGTGGAAGCGGTCCCAGCGCAGCTGGAGGCCGGCGCTCGACCCGACCTCAAGCAGCCGCAGCGGCAGCCCCCACCGGTCGGCCACGTCCAGGAACCCGCCGAGCAGCGCGGCGGTCCGGCCGACCTCGTTCGTCTGGCACGGCAGCCGCATCAGGCCGCGGACCGCGCCGGCCTGCTCGGCGACGGTCGCCCGGAACGCCGCCCAGGCGGGTTCCGGGTCGGCGGTCCCGCCGGCGGACGGGTAGTGCCGCGCGAGCGCGGGGGCGCCGCCGGCGAGGACCAGGCGGTGGACGGCGGCCATCAGCCGGAGCGCCTGAGCGTCCTGGACTCCCTTGCCGGTGCCGGCGTCGAACACCGCCCCGACCGGCCCGCCGGCGCGGACGTCGTCGGCGGCACGGCGCAGCAGGTGCTCGTAGAGCGGCGATCCGAGGGCACCGCAGGAGCCGGCCTGCATCGCCAGCAGGCCGGCGACGCGTTCGCGGAGGTCGCCGGACAGGGTCATCCGGATGCGTACTCTAGGTCGGGTGCGAGCTGACCTCCGCGGCCGGGGCCCTCTGCGTGGGCGCCGGGTCGTGCCCGTCGCAGTCACGGCGTAGTCGCCCGGATGCCACCGTTCGCCGCGGGCCTGCTGGTCTTCTTCACCTCGGCCGCCGTCCTCGTCCTGGAGATCCTCGCGGGCCGCCTCCTCGCGCCGTACGTCGGGGTGACGCTGGAGACCTACACCGGGATCATCGGCACGGTCCTGGCCGGCATCTCCCTGGGCACGTGGTGGGGTGGCCGGCTCGCGGACCGGGAGGATCCGCGCCGCACCCTGGGGCCGATGATCGCGCTCGGCGGCGCGCTCGCGCTCTGCACGATCCCTGCGATCCGGCTGTTCGGCGGGCTGCGGCTCGGCGGGGGCCCGGTCGCGATCGTGCTGCTCGCGTTCGTCGGCTTCTTCGCCCCGGCGGCGGTGCTGAGCGCCGTCGGCCCGACGGTCGTGAAGCTGCAGCTCGCCGACCTCGACAAGACCGGGCGGATCGTCGGGCGGCTGTCGGCGCTGGGGACCGCCGGCGCGATCCTCGGGACCTTCCTCACCGGGTTCCTGCTGGTCGCGGCCTTCCCGACCCGCCCGATCGTGCTCGGCGTCGGCGGCACGCTCGTGGCCGTGGGGATCACCGTGTCCGCGACGCTCGGGCGTCGCGCGGGGGGGCGGCCGCCGGCCGGCGTCGTCGCGCTGGCCGTGCTCGCAGGCGCGCTCGGCCTGCTCGCGCCCGGGCCGTGCCAGTTCGAGAGCGCCTACTTCTGCGCGCGGGTCGTCCCCGACCCGGACCGGCCGTCCGGACGGACGCTGCGGCTGGACACCCTCCGGCACAGCTACGTCGACCTCGACGACCCGACGCACCTGGAGTTCACGTACGCCCAGATCATGGGCGACGTCGTCGCCACCGTGGCGCCCGACGGCGCACCGATCGATGCGCTGCACATCGGCGGCGGCGGGTTCAGCCTCCCCCGCTACATCGCCGCGACCCGGCCCGGTTCGCGCAGCCGCGTGCTCGAGCTCGACCCGACACTCGTGCAGATCGCGCGCGACGAGCTCGGCCTGGTGACTGGACCGGACCTGCAGGTGCGGGTCGGCGACGCCCGCCTGGCCCTGGCCGACGAGCCGGCCGCCGCCTTCGACCTGGTGATCGGGGACGCCTTCGGCGGCCAGGCGGTCCCCTGGCACCTCGCGACCGCGGAGTTCGCCGGGGAGATCGCCCGGCGGCTCCGCCCGGGCGGCCTCTACGCCATCAACCTGATCGACTACCCGCCGCTCGGGTTCGCCCGCGCCGAGGCGGCGACGCTGCGCGCGGTCTTCGACCACGTCGCCGTGATCGCCCCGCCGGAACGAATCGCGCGGCGGGAAGGCGGAAACTTCGTGATGGTCGCGTCGGACACCCCGATCGACGTCGAGCAGATCCAGCGACGCAACACCACCCGCGGCGACGACGACGTCGTGGTCTCCGCCGCCGCCGAGCTCGACGCCTTCGTCGATGGGGCCCCGGTCCTGACCGACGACTACGCGCCCGTCGATCAGCTGCTGAACCCCGCGACCTGACGGCTCGACCCCTGCCTGTGTCGACCCCGGGCTGTGTCGACCCCGGTCTGTGTCGACCCCGGGCTGTGTCGACTGGAGCGGCGCTGAGACGCTCCAGTCGACACACGCCGGCCGTGCCGGCTACACGACGGCTACACGCGGCCGAAGCGGCGGGCGCGCCGCTGGAACTCGACCACGGCGGCGAAGAGCTCGCGACGGTCGAAGTCCGGCCACAGCACGTCGGTGAAGACGATCTCGGCGTAGGCGGCCTCCCAGAGCAGGAAGTTCGACAGCCGCTGCTCCCCCGACGTTCGGATGAGCAGGTCGACGTCGGGAGCCTCCGGTTCGTACAGGCGCGCCTGCAGCGACCTCGTGTTGACCTTGCGGGGATCCAGGCGGCCGGCCGCGGCGTCGACGGCGATCCGGCGCGCGGCGTCGACGAGTTCCGCCCGGCCGCCGTAGTTGAAGGCGACCTGCAGCGTGAGCCGGCGGTGGCGCGCCGTCTGCGCCTCGGTGCGCTCGATCATCTCGACGAGGCGACGGGGCACCGGCCGCCCCCGGCGGCCGATGAACCGCACCCGCACCTGCCGTTCGTCGAGGTCGTCGGCCCTGCGCAGCAGCAGGTCGCGGTTGAAGTTCATGAGGAACGCGACCTCGGTCGGGGGCCGCTTCCAGTTCTCGGTCGAGAACGCGTAGACGGTGAGGTAGCGCAGGCCGAGCTCGAGGGCACCCTCGACGGTGTCGAACAGCGCCGCCTCGCCTGCGGTGTGCCCGGCGTTGCGCGGCAGCCCCCGCTCGCCGGCCCACCGGCCGTTGCCGTCCATGATCACGCCGACGTGGGCGGGCAGCCGCCCGGGATCCACCCCGTCGACGGTCATCGCGGCACGAGGTCCCACGCCCTGAGCGGTTTGCCCAGGTGGTAGGTGAGGAAGCTGTGCACGAGCGCCCCTGCGGCGCGCCGGGTGCGGGGCTCCACGGCGGTCGCTCCGAGGACGGCCCAGTCGGCGCCGAGCAGCGCCATCAGCAGCGCCCGGCTGGCGGGGTCGAGGACGGAGGCGCCCGGCGGCGCGCACCGACGGCACAGCGCGCCCCCGGCGGCGATCGAGAACACCCCGTGGGCCCCGGGAGCCCCGCAGGACGAGCAGGCGTCGAAGTACGGGTGGTAGCCGGCCAGCGAGACGAGCCGCAGCAGGTAGGCGTCGAGCACGACCGCCGGGAACTGCGGGGCGGCGGCGAGCGTCCGGAGGCCGTCGAGGAGCAGGAGGAACAGGCGGTTCGACCGCTCGTCCTCCTGCGCGACGCGGTCGGCGCCCTCGACCATCGTGGACCCGCACGCCGACAGCGCCCAGTCGCTGCGGACCGTCGCGAAGGGGGTGATCAGCTCGGCCTGGTTGACGATGTCGAGGTTGCGACCCTCGTAGAACTGCAGGTCCACGTGGCTGAAGGGCTCGAGCCGTCCACCGAAGCGCGAGCCGGGGCGCCGCACGCCCTTGGCGACGGCCCGGACCTTGCCGCGGCCCTGGGTCAGCAGGTGCACGATCCGGTCGGTCTCGCCGAGCTTGTAGGTGCGCAGGACGATGCCCTGGTCGCGGTAGAGCGCCATGGTCGCAAGGCTAGTCCTGCGAAGCGGACCCTCGCGGGAAGGGCACCTCGGCGCCGATCGGTACGAAGCCGGCGGCCAGGAATGCGCGCAGCGAGACGGCGTTGCCGGGCGCGACCTGCGCGAACAGCGGCTCCCCGGGACGACCTTCCACTCAGCGGTCGTTTCTGCCGTATACGGCAGCGACTACCGCTGAGTGGCCGGGCCCCCGCGGTCAGACGGCCACGGAGCGACGCCGCGGCCTGCAGCGGCCTCACGCAGGAGGACAGACAGCGGTGGAGCCTGCGCCACGGATCAGTAGCCGAGGCGCTGGAGCTTCTTCGCGTCGCGCTGCCACTCCTTGGACAGCTTCACACGAAGGTCGAGGTAGATCCGGGCGCCGAGCAGCAGCTCTAGCTCGGCGCGCGCGCGGGAGCCGATGTCGCGCAGCACCGACCCACCCCTGCCGATGACGATGCCCTTCTGCGAGTCCCGCTCGACGTAGAGGGTCGCCGTCACCGCGAGCACCCCCTCGGCGCTGCCGGGGCCCAACTCCTCCACGACCACGGCGATCGAGTGGGGCACCTCCTCGCGCATCAGCGTGATGGCCTTCTCGCGGATGATCTCCGCGACCAGCTGCTCGGGGGGCTGGTCGGTGACCTGGCCCCGCGGGAAGTACGGCGGGCCCTCCGGCATCCGGTCGACGATCAGGTCCGCCAGCGCCGCCACGTTGTCGCCGGTCGCGGCGGAGATCGGGACGACCTCGGCCCACTCCCCCAGCTCCGCGAGCCGGGCGAGCTGCGGCAGCTGCCGTGCGCGGCCGGTCCTGTCGACCTTGTTCACCGCGGCGATCACCGGGGTGGCGACCTCGGCGAGCAGCCCGGCGATGAACCCGTCGCCCCGCCCGATCTCCACCGACCCGTCGACGAGGAACACGACGAGGTCGACGCCCGACAGCGTGCCGCGCGCCACCTCGTTGAGACGCGAACCCAGCAGCGTCTTCGGCTTGTGCAGCCCCGGGGTGTCGACGAAGACCACCTGCGCGTCGGCGCGGTGGAGCACGCCGCGCACGGCATGGCGGGTCGTCTGCGGCACCGGCGTCGTGATCGCGATCTTCTGGCCCACCAGCGCGTTCAGCAGCGTCGACTTCCCGACGTTGGGACGGCCGACGATGGAGCAGAATCCGGAGCGCATCGCGCCAGCCTATCGAGGGCGGCGCGCGGACCAGGGAGGACGATGTTGGCGGTCGAGCGGTTCGAGGCCCGGGTCGAGGCGAGGGGCGACCCCCGCGCCGGCGCGGTTGCCTGCGCCGGTCGTGCACGACGAGCGGACCACCTGCGCTCAGGGAGCGGTGCGATCCCGCCACGCGGCGAGCAGGTCGGCCTCGCGGGCGCGCGACAACCCGGTCGCCGTCGGCCGCCCGCGCCCGGCGTGCCAGTGGAGGGTGTCGGCGACCGTCTCGTGCAGCGGCCGGAACGCCAGGCCGGCCGCCACGGCGAGACGGTTGCTGGCGCGCATCATGCCCGCGGCCTCGCCGCCGTCCGGCAGCCACAGCGGCAGCTGGGACCACGGCTCGATTCCGGCATCGAGCAGGAACGTCTCGTCCACCCACTCGACCTCGGCGCCGGTCGCCACCACCGTGCAGCACACGTCGAGGAAGCGCCCCATGGTCAGCGTCTCCGCCGGACCGACGGCGTTGTAGGCCCCACCCCTGCCGCGCTCGGCGAGCGCGATCATCCAGCTCCCCAGGTCGCGGGCGTCGATGAACTGCACCGGACGCTCCGGGCGGCCGGGGGCGAGGACCGCGCCGCCGGCGGCGACGCGCGCGGGCCAGTAGGTGAACCGGTCGGTGGGGTCGTGCGGCCCGACGACCAGGCCGGGCCGGACGGTGCAGAGGCGGTCGCCGAGCACCGCGGCCGCGGCGCGCTCGCACGCCGTCTTGAGGCCGCCGTAGGTCTCCCCGGTGACCTCCTCGACCTTGGGAGGCGGCGGGTCGGCGAGCGCGGCGGCCTCGTCGACCCCCGGCCGCGACACGTCCGCGTACGCGGAGATGCTCGAGACGTAGAGGTAGGCGTCCACCCGGCCGGCCAGCGCGGTGGCCGAGTCGCGCACCAGCCGCGGCACGTAGCCGCACGTGTCGACGACGACGTCCCACCGCCGGTCGCCGAGCGCGCCCAGTCCCCCGTCGCGGTCCCCGAGAACCTCATCGACGTCGCCGGGCCGGTGGGGCGGCGTCTGCCCCCGGTGGAAGACGGTGACATCGTGCCCGGAGGTCAGCGCCGCGTCCACCAGGTGCCTGCCGATGAACTTCGTCCCGCCGATGATAAGCAACCGCATGGTTGCAGATGCTACCGCCTCCACCCGGCGCCGGGCGGTCAGCCGAGGTCGGGCTTGTCCTGTTCCTTCTCCGGGCGGTGGCCCGGCCGGTTCTCCTCGGGCACCGGACCGGCGTGGTCGTCCGCCGGTTCGACCTGGTCCCCGGCCCGCAGTTCGACCCCGTCCTGGCTGGTCGAGCCCAGGCCGGCGCGGCGCAGTTCCGGCTGCTGTGGCTGCTTGCTCATCGTCACGCTCCCCGGTTGGTGGGTCCCTGGGCCGTCCCTGCCCGCCGACGACGGCGGTCACACCCGGCGGCGCCTGCTACAACGATCCCCGAGGCGCGATCCACTCCACCGCCTGGTCCGTGATCGCCGAGATGCGGTCGTAGTCCTCGTCGTAGTGCCACACGGTGACACCGGCGAGCTCCGCCGCGGCGGCGATGTGCAGATCGTGAATCTTCGCGCTCCGCTGATGGAGGCGGCGGTCTGCCCAGCGCCTTCTGGACCGCGAGCGCGGTCAAACGCCCCCGACCCGCAACGGACCTGCCGCAGCGAGTCAAGCTCGTTGATCCGACGGGCGTACTGAAGAGGTGCTGCGGGCGCTGTACAGGATCTCCAACCGAACCGGCGCCGTCGTCGCCACCCGGTCCTCCAGCAGGGCGGCTTCCCGAAGGCCGATCACCGTCGGGCGATTCGCCCGGTGCCACGCGCTGGTGTCCGCTGGGAGGACAGGTCGGTCCGCCACTGCGCGGTCCGGTCGATCGGCGCGTTCTCGAAGTCGAACGCTGTGCCCGCACGCAGTCCTTCGGCGAGGCGCTTGCGGTGCCAGGCGCGGACGACCTCGCCAAGCGCACGGTCCACGGTGTCCTTCAGCCCACGGGTGCCGAGCGCCTCCTCGGCCCGCTCGAGGAGTTCATCGTCCACCTCTATGGTCGTGTGTCTGGTCATCGTCGAAATGTAGACGGACGATGCGCTGCCTGCTCTGCGTCAGCGGGCGGTCAAGCGCATCGGGCCGAAGCCGTCGGGCAGGAGTTCGGCGCCCAGCCGGTAGCGGGCGACCGCGCCGTCGCTGCCGGCCGCCACGACGAGCAGGTCGGGGGCGAACTCGAACAGCACCTGCCGGCACGTCCCGCAGGGGGTGCAGGGGCCGGGCCCGTCCCCGACGACCGCCAGGGCGACGAGGTCGCGGGCGCCGGCCGCGACCGCGGAGGGCACGGCGACCCGCTCCGCGCAGATCGTGGCCGGGTAGGCGGCGTTCTCGACGTTCGCGCCAGTGAAGACGCGGCCGTCGGCGGTCAGGACAGCAGCGCCGACCCGGAACCCCGAGTAGGGCGCGTAGGCGCCGGCCTGGGCTCGGCCCGCGGCGTCGAGCAGGGCAGCCTCGTCGACGTCCGTCACGGCCACGTCAGCCCGCCGGGTCGGGTTCGAGCGCGTGGCTGGACGGCCCGGAGGGTCTCCGGTCCGACAGCCGCTCCACCAGGACCTTCGCGATCCGCCGGCCCTTCACCCGCTCGGCGGTGAGCAGGAGCGTGTCGATCTCCAGCTGCTCGCCCTGCTTGGGGACGTGGCCGAGCAGGCCGAACAGCAGGCCGCCGACGGTGTCCCACTCGTCGTCGGGCAGGTCGGTGTCGGTCAGCTCGTCGAGCTCGTCGACCGCCAGGCGGGCGTCGACCCGCCAGCGCGACCCGTCGAGCTGCTCGACGAGGATCTCCTCGCGGTCGTACTCGTCGACGATCTCGCCGACGATCTCCTCGAGGATGTCCTCGATCGTGACCAGGCCTGCAGTGGCGCCGTACTCGTCGACGACGATCGCGAGGTGCACCTTCTCGGTCTGCAGCTCGGAGAGCAGGGCGTCGACCGGCTTGAGCTCCGGGACGAAGTACGCGGAGCGCAGGAGGTCGTCCCACGGGCCTTCTTCGCCGCCGCCGGCGTGCAGGCGGCGCAGCGCGTCCTTCGCGTAGACCAGGCCGGCGATCTTGTCCCGATCGTCGCGGTAGACCGGGATGCGCGAGTGCCCGTCCCGCAGCATGACGTCGAGGACCTGCCGGAGGCTGTCGGCGGCGGACACCATCACCATGTCGGGCCGGGGCACCATGATCTCGCGGACCACGGTGTCCCCGAGCTCGAAGATCGAGTGGATCATCGCCCGCTCGGATTCCTCGATGACCTCGTCCTCCTCGGCGACGTCGATCAGGTCGCGCAGCGCGTCCTCGGTGACGAACGGGCCGCTGGCCAGCCCCTTGCCGGGGGCGATGACGTTGCCCGCCCAGATCAGCAGCGACGCGAGCGGCCCGAGCGGCCGCGCCAGCAGCGCCACCCAGCGGGCGGTGCGGCAGGCCACCCAGTCGGTGCGCTGCACGGCGAGCGTCTTCGGCGCCACCTCGGCCGCGACGAACAGCGCCGCGGAGCCGACGACCGACGCGATGACGAAGGCGAGCGTGCCGGACAGGTACCGGTCGGCGACGATCGCGAGGAGCGCGACGCCGGTCACCTGGGCCATGAGCACGAGCAGCGCCAGGATGTTCAGCGTCCTGGCGGGATCGTGCATCAAGCGGACCACGCGATCCGCCCCCGCCATCCCCCCCTCGCGCAGCTTGAGAGCCCGATGCGGCGTCATCCGCTCCATCGCCGTCTGGGCCGCGCCGAAGAACGCCGCCGCGAGCACGAGCAGGAGCACGACGGCCAGCGCGTAGGCGTCGCCCACGTTGGGGGTCGGTGCGGCCTGCGCGGCGATCACGACGCGCCTGTGTCGCGGAAGCCGGTGAGGATGCGGTCGGTCAGCCCGAACATGCGGGCCTTCTCGCCGGGCTCCGCATGGTCGTGGCCCAGCAGGTGGAGGATCCCGTGGACGAGCAGGAGCTCGAGCTCCGACTCTCCCCGCGCGCCGTGCCGGGCTGCCTGGTCCGCGGCGACCTCAGGGCAGAGGACCACGTCACCGAGGACGGCGGGTTCCCCCGGACCGGTCTCGCCCGGCAGGTCGATCGGAAAGGCCAGCACGTCGGTCGGCCCGTCGGCGCCCATATGGTGGGCGTTGAGCTGGGCGATGGCCTCGGCGTCGATGCAGAGGACCGACAGCTCCATCGCGGCGGGGACGCGCTGGTCGGCCAGGACGTACTCGGCGAGCCGTCGCAGATGCTCGGCGTCCACCGGCGGCGACTGCTCGTCCGCCACGAAGACGGCCATCAGGGGACCCCCCGGCGGCCGGTGCCCGGTCTACCGCCCTCGTCCACGGTCTCCTACCTCATCGTCGGCGTGCTCCTCGTCGAACACGCGGTACGCCTCGACGATCTCCTGCACGATGCGGTGCCGAACCACGTCGCGCGCGGTCAGTTCGCAGAAGGCCACGCCGTCGATGTCGGTGAGGATGTCGCGGACGACGCGCAGACCCGAGTGCCGGCCGCTGGGGAGGTCGACCTGCGTGACGTCGCCGGTGACGACCGCTCTCGAGCCGAACCCCAGCCGGGTCAGGAACATCTTCATCTGCTCCGCGGTGGTGTTCTGCGCCTCGTCGAGCACGATGAAGCTGTCGTTGAGCGTCCGTCCGCGCATGTACGCGAGTGGCGCGACCTCGATCGTGCCCCGCTCCATCAGCAGCGCGAGCTGCTCGGCGTCCATCATGTCGTGCAGTGCGTCGAACAGGGGCCGCAGGTAGGGGTCGATCTTCTCGAACAGGGTGCCCGGCAGGAAGCCCAGGCGTTCTCCCGCCTCCACGGCCGGCCGGGTCAGGATGATGCGCGAGGCGGTCTTGCGCCGCAGCGCGAGCACGGCCATCGCCATCGCGAGGTAGGTCTTGCCCGTGCCCGCGGGGCCGATGCCGAACGTGACGGTGTTCGTGCGGATCGCGTCGAGGTACGCCTTCTGGCCGACGGTCTTCGGCCGGATCGCCCTCCCCCGGTGCATGAGCGCCTCGTCGGAGAGCACCTCGGACGGGTTCGGGTGCTCGGCGGCCTGCACCATCGCGATCGACGCGGTCACGTTCGCCTCGTCGAGCCCCTGACCGAGGTCGAGCAGGCGGACGAACTCCGAGAAGAGGTGGACGACCTTGCGCGTCTCCTCGTCCGGGCCGGTGACGGTGATGTCGTTGCCGCGCACCAGGATGCCGACCTCGAAAGCGCTTTCGACCAGCTTGAGCAGCTCGTCCCGCGTGCCGAGCAGCGAGACCATCGAGTGGTGGCCGGGAACGGTGGTCTTGACCTTCGTGGTGCTCGTCAAGCGGACGCTTCTCTCAAAAGGGGCGGCGGGAACCCGGGGATTCTACCCCCCGGATGCCCCGGGTGCCCCGGCCCGCCACTCGCTGTGGGTGATGCGGTAGACCACCTGGTCGAGGTCCCCGACGCGCTCGTCACGGTCGAACGTCAGGCCGATCTTCGTCATCACCCGGCGAGAGGCGGTGTTGCCCGGCAGGGTGATGCTGATCGCCTCGTCGGCGCCGAGGGCGGTGAAGGCCCAGTCGAGCGACGCGCGACCGGCCTCCGTCGCGTAGCCGCGGCCCCAGTGGTCGGGGTGGATGAGCCAGCCGACCTCCAGCCCCGGCCATCCCTCCGGCCGCCACAGGCCCGCGCGGCCGAGCATGCGGCCGCCCGCGCGGTCGGCGACCACCCACTGGCCGTAGCCGCGCAGCGCCCAGTGCCCCAGGTGCAGGGCCATCCCGCGCCACGAGTCGTCGCGGGACCTCCGACCGCCGAGCCACCGTGCCGCCCGATCGTCGGCCTGGATCTCGGCGAACGCGTCGAGGTCGTCCTCCCGCCACGCGCGGAGGACGAGGCGGGCGGTGGTCAGCGTGGGGATGTCGCGCACGTCAGGGCGGGCCGGCCGGGCGGCGGCCCGCAGACGCGCCGGGCGGACGCGCGCGCGTCCAGTAGACGTCGGTGCGGCACGGCATCACGACGCGGCCGGCGGCGTCGGCCTGAGGGGCGACGACGGCCTCGACCCGGCGCAGAAGCCGCTCGCGCGCGTCGTCGGGCAGCGCGGCGACGAAGCTGACGGACGCGACCCGGTCGCGCATGGCGGCGACGTCGCCGGCATGCTCGGAGGCGAACCGGTGCTCGGCGAGCGGGGCGAACAGCGGCGTGGAGTCGAATGCCGCACGCCAATGCCCGTTCCGGTACCGGGGCGCGTCACCGGCGTGCTCGTCGAGCAGCGCGGTGAGGTCGGCCACCCAGCCCGCCGACTCGTCGCGGACGTTCCAGATTAGACCGAGCCCACCGCCCGGCCGGAGCACGCGGGCGATCTCGGCGAGCGCCGCCGGCCCGTCGAACCAGTGGAAGGCCTGGGCGACGACGACGGTGTCCACCGAGGCGTGGCCCAGCGGGAGCGCCTCGGCGCTCCCCTCGAGCACCGGCAGGCCGGGGAGCACGCCGGCGAGGACGGCCCGCATCCCGGCCGCAGGCTCCACCGCGACCAGCCGGGCCCCCGTCGGCGCCAGCAGCCGGGTGAACTTGCCGGTGCCCGCGCCGACGTCGAGCACGTCGCTGCCCGCGGCGATGCCGAGCTCGCGGACGAGCAGGTCGACGGCCGCCCGCGGGTAGGAGGGCCGACCACGCTCGTAGGCGTCCCCGGCCCGGTCGAACCCGCGGGCGGCGAGATCATTGACCGTCACGAACCCACCGGCCCTCCGCTGCGCCAGCCCTCGAGCCGGGCGCGGCCGACGTCGCGCCCCAGCGCGATGAGCCGGGCGGCCTCCGCGGGATCGAACCGGAGGCCGACGTCGGGGTCGAGCCGGTCGGGCGGCGGGGCGATGACCAACAGGTCCACGCGGCGCTTGTCCGTGGCGGATGGGGCGACCTCGCAGACCGTGTTCACCAGCCTGGCGAGGGCGACGTCCTGCGCAAGGGAGAATCCCAGCACGGTGTCAACGAGCAGGGAGACCGCCTGCCCGAGCGACCGGGGAGCGGGCGCGGGCCGCGGGAGCGCGGAGGTGGTCACCACGATGATCGCATCCGGCTCGTAGGCGAGCGCCGGGGCCAGCGGGGTGTTCGCGACCAGGCCACCGTCCCAGAACGCGGCGCCGTCGACCTGGCCGGGTCGGAACAGCAGCGGGATGGCCGCGCTCGCCATCAGGTGGTCGACGCCGAGGTCGACGACCCGGTAGGTCGGTCCGGTCCGGTGCGCCGGCGGGGGCGTGTTCACGAAACGCACCAGACCGCCGGTCGCGATGTCGACCGCGGACACGGCGAGGACGATCCCGTCCCCGACGGCGACGCGCTCCCCGCCGAGCGCCCTGACGATCGTGCGGCGCAGCGGCTCGGTGTCCAGCAGCCACGTCCAGCCGATCCCGTCGAGGAGCCGTTCGGCGAAGTTGCTGGCCCTGGGGTTGGCCAGGGCCTGCAATCGCAGGAGCGAGCCGACGTCGCGGCGGAGGCGGAACACGTCGGCGTCGCGGATCGTCAGCCACAGATCCCCGAGCCCGGCGGCGTCGTAGCCCGCCGCGAGCGCCGCGGCGTTGAGCGCGCCGGCGGACGTGCCGGACAGGATCGTCGGCCGGAGCCCGGATTCCTCGACCGCCGCGACCACCCCGGCCTCGAAGGCCCCGAACGCGGCACCGCCGGACAGGACCAGCCCGAGCGTCACCTCACCGGCGACCGGGGCGAGGTCGTCGGGGCGTCCCCTTCACCGGCCGGTCCACTGCGGCGTGCGCTTCTCCAGGAACGCGCCGATGCCCTCCTGCGCGTCGCCCGCCAAGGCGTTCGCGGTCATGACGGCCTTCGTGTGGTCGTAGGCGCGGTGCTCGTCGAGCTCGATCTGGGTGTAGAACGCCGCCTTGCCGATGCCGACGGTCATCGGGCTGGACGAGGTGATGGCGTCGACGAGGCCGTCGACGGTGACGTCGAGCTGATCGGCCGGCACGGCGCGGTTGACCAGCCCCCAGTCCGCCGCGGTCGCCGCGTCGACCATCGCGCCGGTCAGGAGCATCTCCATCGCCCGCTTGCGGCCGACGGCGCGCGAGATCGGGACCATCGGCGTCGAGCAGAACAGGCCGATCTTGACGCCCGGGGTGGCGAAGCGGGCGCCGTCGGTGGCGACGGCGAGGTCGCACGCGGCCACGAGCTGGCATCCGGCCGCCGTCGCCACGCCGTGCACCTGCGCGATGACCGGCTGGGGCACGCGCTGGATCGTCTCCATCATCACCGTGCAGACGTCGAACAGCTCCGCGTAGAAGGCGGCGTCCCGGCCGACCATCTCGCCGAGGTCGTGCCCCGCGGAGAAGACCGGCCCGGCGCCGTCGATCACGACCACCCGCACCTCGGGCATCGCGGCGGCGGCCTCGAGAGCGGCGACGACCTCGCGCATGAGGGCGAGGCTGAGGGCGTTGCGCCGTTCAGGGCGGTTGAGCGTCAGCCTGGCGGAGGGGCCGTCGATCTTGAGGAGCAGGTGCTCGAACTCCATCACGTCTCCTGGATGTGAATCGCCGTGTGCGATGTCAGTCGGCGGTGACCCCTGTGGCGTCGCGGTCTTAGGAGGTGGTCGTGCCGGGACCGCCCGGCTCACCCGGGGCGTGCGACAGCGCAGCAGGGCGTTCGTGCGGGGCCTTGCCGCAGTCGCACTCCCCGGCGGTTCCGGCCGCCTTGCGGGCCATCCCCAGCGTCGGGAGGACGGTCGTCCCCGGCGGGGTCTCCAGCCGCACCTCGCCGCATCGCGGGCAGATGATTTGGTTGCGTTGGGCGTCCATCCCCCGACCTTACCCGTCCACGCCCAGGGCGCGCACCAGGAACGCGAGCACGTCGGCGCGCTGGTCGATCAGCTTGCCGGTGGGGGTGGCGACGCCGTGGCCGGCGTCGGTCTCGACGCGGACCAGCACCGGTGCCTCACCCGTCTGGGCGGACTGCAGCGCGGCCGCGAACTTGAAGGAGTGGCCGGGGACGACCCGGTCGTCGTGGTCGCCGGTGGTGATGAGCGTCGGCGGGTACGCCGTCCCCGGCCGGACGTTGTGCACCGGTGAGTACGACAGCAGCGTGGAGAACTGCTCCGGGTCGTCGACGGTGCCGTAGTCGCTGGCCCAGCCCCAGCCGATCGTGAAGGTGTGGAACCGCAGCATGTCGAGCACGCCCACCTCGGGGACGCAGGCACCGTAGAGCTCCGGACGCTGGGTCATGCACGCGCCGACGAGCAGCCCGCCATTGGAGCCGCCGTTGATCGCCAGGCGCGCCGGCGACGTCCAGCCCTCGTCCACCAGCCATCGTGCGCAGGCGGCGAAGTCGTCGAAGACGTTCTGCTTGTTCGCGAGCCGGCCCCCGTCGTGCCAGGCTTCGCCGTATTCCCCGCCGCCCCGGAGGTTCGCGACCGCGAGCACCCCGCCGAGTTCGAGCCAGACGAGCCACCACACCTTGCAGGACGGTGTCACGGGGATGTTGAAGCCGCCGTAGCCGTACAGCAACGTCGGCGCCGGGGTCCCCGGCGTCGCTTCCGCACGCCGGACGAGGAACATCGGGACCGGCGTGCCGTCGGCGCTGGTGGCGAAGACCTGCTCGGTGGCGTAGCCGTCGACCGCGAGGGCGGCGTCGCGCACGACGCTGGTCGCACCGGTGGCGAGGTCGTGGCGGTGCACGCTCGTCGAACGCGTGAATGACGAGAAGGTGAAGTGCAGGGCCCGGTCGGCCTGGCGGCCGGCCAGCGCGTCGACGGTGCCGAGCCCGGGCAGCTCGACCGCGCCGGCGGGAGCACCGTCGAGGGCGAACAGGCGGATCCGCGAGCTCGCGTCGCGGAGGTAGACGGCGACGAGCCGGTCCCCGACGAGCGCGACCCGCTCGAGGGTGTCGGCGGCCTCGGGCACCACCTCCCGCCAGGCGTCGCGCTGCGGCCGGTCGATTTCGATCGCCACGATCCGGCCGCGCGGCGCGTCGAGGTCGGTGCGGACGTAGAGCACGCGGTCCACGGCGCCGACGACCTCGTACCCGGCGTCGAAGTCGTCGAGCAGCGGCCGGACGTCACCGCCGGCGGCCAGGTCGGCCAGGTAGATCCGGTTGCGCCGGTCCGTGCCCTGCCAGACGTGCACCAGCAGCCAGCGGCCGTCCTCGGTGACGTCGGGGTCGAAGCCCCACTCGGGCTCGTCGGGTCGCGCGTAGACCAGCCGGTCGTCCTCCTGGCGGTCGCCGAGACGGTGGTGGTGCAGGCGCTGGCCGAGGTTGCGCGCCTCATAGGCGGCGCCCGGCTCCGGCGGATCGTAGGCGGCGTAGAAGAAGCCGCTCCCGTCCGCGGTCCAGGCGGCACCGGAGAACTTCGACCACTCGAGGACGTCCGGCCGGTCGGCGGCCGTCTCGACATCGCGGACGTGCCAGGTCATCCAGTCCGAGCCGGCGTCGCTGGTGGCGTAGGCCAGCAGCGCCCCGTCCTCGCTCACGGCCGCCGCCGACAGCGACACCGTGCCGTCGGGCGACAGCAGGTTCGGGTCGAGCAGGACCCGGCCTCCGGCGTCCGCGGCGTCCATCGTCCACAGCACGGACTGGTTCTGCAGGCCGGTGTTGCGCAGCTGGAACCAGCGGTCGCCGCGCCGCCACGGCACGCCGGCGCGGGCGTGGTCCCACAGCGCGGTCAGCCGCTCGCGGATGCGCTCCCGGGCCGGCACCCCGTCGAGCCACGACCGCGTCAGCCGGTTCTGGGCAGCGATCCAGGCGCGCGTGTCGGGCGCGTCGGTGTCCTCGAGCCAGCGGTACGGGTCGGCGACGAGCGTGCCGTGGTGGGTGTCGACCACGTCGCCGCGGCGGGCGTGCGGGTAGTGCAGGGGCGGCATGGCGTCCACGCTACCCAGGGTAGTGGATGCTCCCACGACCGGGCCGCCCGGGGCCGTGCGGCGCTTCAGCACCTCACCCGACCCGGCCGAGCCGGTGGAGCACGACGGTCGCGGCGACCAAAGCGGCGGTCTCGGTACGCAGGACCGTCGGTCCGAGCGAGGCTGCGGGCAGACCGGTCGCCTCGACCTCCCCGGCGGTCAGCCCGCCCTCCGGTCCGACGCCGAGGACGACGGTGCCGGCGGAGGCGGGCTCGCCGAGCGCGACGGACAGCGGCGTGGTCGCCTCCTCCCACAGCACGACGCCGCCCGTGCCATGGGCGAACGCGGTCGCCCACTCCCCGACGGCGGCGACCTCGGGCAGCCGGGCGCGACGGCTCTGCTTGGCCGCCGCGAGCGCCACCGCGCGCCAGCGCTCCACCGCCCGTGCCGCCCTGGAGCCGTCCAGCCGGACCTGGCTGCGCCGCGAGTGCACGGGCACGATCCGGTCGACCCCCAGCTCGGTGAGTCGCTGGACCACCTCGTCGAGCTTGCGGCCCTTCGGCAGCGCGTGGACGACGGTCAACAACGGCGACGGCGCGTCCTCGACGAATCGCTCGACGATGCGGAGGATCACCTCGTCGCCCGCCCGCTCGACCCGCGCCTGGCAGACGACGCCGGCGCCGTCGGCGAGGCTGACCGGGTCGCCGGGGCGCGCGCGCAGCACCACGGCGAGGTGTCGCGCCTCGTCGCCACGCAGGACGGCCCGGTCGCCGTCGAGGTCAGCGGGGGCGAGGAAGAAGTGCGGCCCGGCGGTCCGCGCGCCGCTCACGGCTCGCCCTTCCCAGGCGATCGCTGCGCGACCGCCACCACCGAGGTCACGAGAATCGCCTCGGACGAGCCCCGGCGATTCACGGCTCAGCCGCCGAACGCCTCGCGCAGCCGGCCGAACAGCCCCTTCTCCTCGCCGTGCTCCCTGATCTCTTCGCCCCGCTCGTCGGCGAGACGGCGCAGGAGGTCCCGCTGCTCCTCGCTCAGCCGGGTCGGCGTCTCGACGCGGCAGTGCACGTGCAGGTTTCCGCGCTGGATCCCGCCGCCCCCGAGCTTCGGCATCCCCTTGCGGCGGACGGTCAGGACGTCGCCGCTCTGCGTGCCGGCAGGAACGGTGAAGGGCTCCTCCCCCTCGAGGGTCGGCAGCCTGACCTGGGTCCCCAGCGCGGCGGCGGCCATCGGTATCCGCAGCTCACACAGGAGGTCGTCGCCGTCGCGGGTGAAGACGTCGTGCGGTCGGACGCGGACGCGCACGTACAGGTCGCCGGTGGGGCCGCGGTTGCGGCCGGCCTCCCCCCGCCCCGCCAGACGCAGGCGGGTGCCGTCGTCGACGCCCGGCGGGACGTCGATCGCGATGGTCTCCTCGACCCGCCGCCGCCCCTCGCCGAAGCAGGCGTCGCACTTGTCGAGGATCGTCTGGCCGGCGCCCCCGCAGGTCGGGCACGCGCCCGAGGTGAGCACCTGACCGAAGACGCTGTTGCGCACCTGCTGCACGGCGCCGCTGCCCCCGCAGGTCGAGCAGCGGACGGGACCGCTGCCCGGCGCCGCGCCGCTGCCGTCGCACACCTCGCAGGCGCGCTGGACGGAGGTCTGCACCTCGTGCCGCAGCCCGGCCGCGGCCTCCTCGAGCGTGAGCGTCACGTCGAGCATCGCGTCGCGACCGGCGCGGGAGTCGCGCCGCGTGGTCTGGCGCCCGCCGAACCCGCCGAAAAACGTCTCGATGAGGTCGCCGAGGTCGCCGAAGCCGGCGAACGGGTCGCCACCGGCGGAGCCCAGCGGCCCTCGGGGGTCTCCGTAGCGGTCGTAGTTGGCCCGCGCCTGCGGATTGCGCAGCACCTCGTACGCCGCGGTCAGCTCCTTGAAGCCCTCCTCGTCCCCGCCCTGGTCGGGGTGGAGCTCGCGGGCACGCCGGCGGTAGGCGCGTTTCAGATCCTCGGTGTCCGCGTCCTTCGCGACACCGAGGATCTCGTAGAGGTCTCGCACTGCAGGCACTTGTCCCCGTCCTAACCGTTCCCGCCGGTCAGTTCGGCGAGCGCCTTCTCAAGCGACGAGGCTACCGCCTGCACGGCCGCGAGCGTCCGGGGATAGTCCATCCGCATGGGACCGAGGACGCCGACCGAGCCCACCGCGTCGCCGGTCGCCTCGTAGCTGGCCGCAACGACGGAACAGGCCGCGAGCTCGACGAGCGCGAGCTCGGCGCCGATCCGCACCGCGGGGTCGCCGGACCGCAGCGTGTCGCGGAGCATCTGGAGCAGGATGACCTGTTCCTCCATCGTCTCGTAGACCTGCTTGACCTGTTCGAGGCGTTCGAAGTGGCCGGCGGCGATGTTGGCGGTCCCACCGACGAACACGTGCTCGCCCCCGCCCCCGCCGCCCGCCAGTCCGTGGCGCACCGCCTCGGCGACCGCTTCCACAAGCCCGCGCACCTCCACCGGCGCACCGGCCGCCACCCCGGTGATCACGTCCGGCGCCTGGTCCGCGCGCAGACCCGCGGCGGCCCCGTTCACGGCGTGCCGCGCGCGTTGGACGTCGTAGTCGGCGACCGGCGTCTCGAGATCGAGCATGCGCTTCTCGACCCGGCCGGTGTCGGCGATCAGGATCGCCAGCACGCTGGTGGGTCCCAGCGCGACGAGCTCGATGTGCCGCAGGCGGCTGCGGTCCAGCTGCGGCGCCGAGACGAGCGCCGCGAACGTGGTCAGCCGCGACAGGACCCCGGACGCCCGTCGCAGCAGATCCTCCAGGTCGACGGATCCGAGCAGCAGCCCCTCCAGCGCGGCGAGATGTTCGGGGGTCAGCGTGCCGGCCCCCGCTCCCCCGGCGCCGGCCGCCAGCGAATCGACGAAGTAGCGGTAGCCCTTGTCCGTCGGGATGCGCCCCGCGGACGTGTGCGGGTGGGTGATGAATCCCGCGTCTTCGAGGGCCGCCATGTCGGTCCGGACCGTGGCCGCCGAGACGCCGAGCTCCCACTCGTCCGCCAGGCGCTTCGAACCCACGGGCTCGCCGCCGCGGACGTAGTCCTGCACGATCGCCTTCAGGATCGCGGCCTTGCGGTCGTCGAGCACGGGCATGCCGGTCACCTCCTCGATGGCTCCACGGGCGCTGGCAATCGCGCGCAGCGAGTGCCAGCAGCACCTCCGATGGTACCCACGAGCCCCCTCGGACCGGCGCATCGGCGCGTGCGGCCCGGCGTCGCGGCGTCGCGGTGCGGTAGTCAGGACAGCAGCCGCAGGATGACCGCGCCGGCGAGCGGCCGGCCGGCCGGTGTCAGCCGCAGCCTCGACCCGGCTTCGAGGAGTCCCGCGAGCGCGAGCCCGTCGACGACCGCCTCGTCGAGGGGCTCCACGTCGGCGCGGTCGACCCCGGCCGTGAGGCGCAGCCCGAGCATGAGGCGCTCGGTGCGGCGGGTCTCGTCGTCGGGCAGCTCCTCCCCCGACGTGGTCGAGCGACCGGCCAGCGCCTCATCGGCGTAGCGGGCGGGGGCCCGCAGGCTCCACCACCGCCGCCCGCGCCAGTGCCCGTGGGC
>JACCXR010000373.1 GCA_013696915.1 Euzebyaceae bacterium | reverse complement strand
CTTCTTCTCCTTCGACGGCATCGAGCTGGTCTTCAGCGACGAAGCGCTCACCGCCATCGCAGACCGCGCCCTGGAGCGCGAGACCGGCGCGCGCGGCCTGCGCTCGATCATCGAGGACATCCTGCTCGAGGTGCAGTTCGAGCTCCCCTCCCGCCGCGACGTCAAGAAGTGCGTCGTGACCAAGGAGACGGTCGCGCGGGGCCTGGCGCCCACACTGGTCACCGAGGCCGCGCCCGACGAGGACGAGCAGCAGGACGGCCGCGCGGCGTCGGCCTAGGCGGCTCGGCTCCCGGCCGCCGCAGGCGCCCGGCGACCGGCATCGGTGGGGGATCGGGAGGTGGCGGTCGTGTCGGTGGTCGGGTGCGCGAAGTGTGCGGCCCGGCGCCAAGCGTGATCGCACGATCGTCGTCGTTGAGAGGACCGATCCTTTGTTGGTCTTCGGCCGGGGCCCTCGGTGTGACGAGTGGTCGACCCACAGGCCGGAGCACGATGATCGACCAATGGTCCGAGTGCGGGCAGGTTCGCGGTTGGATGGGTTGAGATCCACCCTACGGCCGCGCGGCCCGGCCCGAGATAGCTCCGTCCCGAGGCGCCCGTCGCCGTTCGCTGGGTACGATCGGGTTCGATGCGGGTGGAGCTGGCTCCTGGGGACAGGATCGCGGGGTGCGTGATCGAGGGGGAGTTGGGCCGTGGCGGTATGGGGGTGGTCTACCGTGCCCGGCAGGAGTCGCTGCAGCGCACGGTGGCCGTCAAGGTCGTCTCGCCTGCGCTGGTCGGGGACGCGGGCTTCGCTGAGCGCTTCAAGCGTGAGGCGCGCATCGCCGCGTCGATCGAGCACGCGTCGGTGGTGCCGATTTACGGGGCGGGAGAGGAGGACGGGCGGCTGTATCTCGTTATGCGCTTCGTGGAGGGAACCGACCTCTTTGCGGAGGTGGCCGGCCGCGGACCGCTCGCGCCTCAGCGGGTAGCGCGGCTGGCGGGCCAGCTGGCTGGGGCGCTCGATGCGGCACACGCCCGCGGGCTGGTGCACCGCGACGTCAAGCCCGCCAACGTGCTGCTCACGGGAACGGGCGACGACGAGCATGCGCTGCTGACCGACTTCGGTCTGTCCAAGGAGGCTGCCGGCGTGTCGGGACTGACCGGTACGGGCCAGTTGCTGGGCACGCTTGACTACGTGGCCCCTGAGCAGCTGGACGACCGCCCGGTGGACGCGCGCACCGACGTCTACGCGCTTGGCTGCCTGCTGTTCGAGTGCCTGACCGGTCGCGTGCCGTTCCCGGGAAGTCCGGCGCAGAAGGTCTATGCCCACTTGCACATGCCCCCGCCGGCCTTGGAGGCACTCGCGTCCGGGGCGGCGCGTCGACTCGACCGCCTGCTGGCCCGCGCCATGGCCAAGGAGCCCGAGGAGCGCTACCCCTCGGCCGGCGATCTCGGTCGCGCGCTCGCCGCCGCGGTCGACGGCCGCGACGAACGCCCGCCCGAGCGATCAGTGGCGGCGGGAGCGGCGGCGACGCAGACCGACGGGCAGAGGCCGACCGTGATCGATCCGCCACGACCCGGCCCTCGCTCGGGCTTCGCTCCTGCGGACAAGCAGCCCACTGGGCGCGGGCGCCGGACGGCCCTGGTGGCCGCCGCCCTCCTTGCCCTTGCGGCGGCCGGTATCACGGGCGGCGTGCTGGTCGCTCAGGGCGACGACGAGGTGAGATCCGGGCCGCCTGGTCCTGGCGGGGCCTCCTCGCCGTCCGGCGCTCCGCTGGAGGAATCGCCCTCCGACGACACTTTGCCCGAAGAAGCGCCTTCGAACGATTCCGCTCCGGGAAGCGCGGACGTCCTCGACTGCGGGAAGGCCGAGACAGAGGCGGGCGCGTTTCAGGTGATTGTCCAGGGAGAGGCAGAGTGCGACGAGGCCCGGCAGGTGCTTGTCGACTTCTATGCGGGTGAGGGCATCGCGGGCGACTCGACCGCCGACGGCGTGCAGGTCGATGAGTGGAACTGCATTGGCGCGCGCATGGGCGGAGGTACCCAGTGCGTTCGGGGAGAGGAACCCAATCTGACCACTCTCATTGCGGGCGACGGACTGGATCCCGGCGAGTAGCACTGAGGAACGCTTCCAGCGTTCTCGGGCCATCCGCTTCTGGAGGCGATCCGACGGGGTCGGCGTCCGGATCTCTGCGAGCCGGGTTGACGGCAAAGGTCACGCATCGGGGTAGCGCCGCATCCGCTGAATCTGCTCGAGCGCCTCGATGTCGGCGAGATCCTGAGGGCGGCCGGATGCGTGCTTCATCGCCAGCATGTCCTGTAGGGAGGCCACGCGGACGATCGCAGTGCCAATCTCCGCGAGCTCGGCCTGCTCACGCAGCACCGCGTAGCCAGGTGCACCCGCCGGCTCGACGAGCAGGTCGAGACCGCCCGCACTTGTATCGAGGGTGAGTATCTGGGTCCGGCGGAGCGTCGCGCCGTCGGGCACGAAGGGAACGTCCTCGGCAATGCCACGCAGACGGCCCTCCATCGCGACGAGCACGTCGCCCAGCGCCTGCAGGTTCTCGTCGTGGGGCGAGTAGCAGATGTCCAGGTCCTTCGTGTACCGCTCGTATCCGAGGGCGTTCACCGCGACCCCGCCCACGACGACGAAGTCGACGCCGGCCGCGGCCAATGCCGCTAGGAGCCTGGTCGGCCGAAACGGCGGTTCGTCAGCCATCGGGCCACGCCGTCAGGCGGATCCCGCGCACCTCGTCGTGCTGTTGCTCGAGCGCTTCGATGCGTTGGCCCGGTGTCCGCCGGAGTGCCTGTCGCAGCAGGCTGACATCGGCGCCGTCGCCGAACGCGGGGGCGATGAGCTGCAACCGATGGCCGGTGGCACCGACGGCGCGTTCCAGGGTTCTGACGGTCGGGTTGGCGTCAGGCCGCTCGAGCTTGGCCACAGCGGACTGCGTCGTGCCCAGGCGCTCGGCGAGCTCGGCCTGGGTCAGTCCGGCGTGGCGACGGGCGTCGCGGACCAGTCTGGCGGCATCGCTCATGCCGGGAGTATGACGCATGACTCATGCCGAGACCCGTAGAAGGGACCGCCCCTCGGGGTCGAGGGCCTCTCCTTACACTTGCCCGCGCATGGGCGACCGCACCCGCTACGAGCCCTCCGAGGC
>JACCXR010000371.1 GCA_013696915.1 Euzebyaceae bacterium | reverse complement strand
CCACGCCCCCCACGCACCGGAGCAGAAGGAGCAGGAGTGGGCGCAGGCGCCGTGCGGCATGCTCGGGCTCGAGACCGCCCTCGCGCTCACCCTCACCGAGCTGGTCGACCCGGGCGTGCTGACCCTGTTCCAGGCGGTCGCGGCGCTGTCGACCAACCCCGCCAGGAGCCGCGACATGTCGGGTCACGGCGGTCCCGTCGAGCCGGGCGCGCCGGCGAACCTCGTGCTGTTCGACCCGGAGGAGCGCTGGACCGAGGACCCCCGCGGCCTGCACTCCCGCAGCCGGAACACCCCGTACGCGGGCCGCGCGCTGCATGGCCGCGTCCGGCACACCGTCCTCCGGGGCCGCTTCACCTTCCGCGACGGCGAGGTCGTCGCCTGATGCTCGATGCGCTCCGCAGTGACGACAATCTGCTCGGGGAGGCGGTCGCCGCCCTGCTGCTGCTCGTGCCGTGGGCGCTCGCCGTGAGGGGGATGCGGCGGGGCTACCGCCGGCGGCGGGCGCGCGACGAGGAGCGGTTCGGCGCCGTCCCGTCCGTCGACCCGCCCGGACGGGCGCCCGACGGCGAGGCCCTCTACACCGGCACGACCGTCGGCGGCTCCCGCATCGACCGGGTGGCCGCCGGCGGGCTGTTCGGCCGCGGCCCCTGCCGCTACTGGCTGGACACCGACCGGCTCGTCTTCCAGCGCGTCCGCGGACCGGTCGTCGCCGTGACCGGCATCCGCGACGCCGGGGTCACCGGAGCCCACGCCGGCCGGGTCCTGGCGCCCGGCCGTATCGCGATCGTGGCGTGGACGCTCGGCGGCCGGCCGGTCGACACCGGGTTCGCCTTCGACGACGCCGAAGCGGCGGCGGACTTCGCGGACCGCGTCGCCGCCCTCGCCCGGACCCCCAGTTCGGGAGACCGGCGGTGACGGCCCCCGACGCCGTGCTCGTCCTCGAGGACGGCACCGCCTTCCGCGGCGAGGGCTTCGGCGCCGGCGGCACCGCCCACGGCGAGGTCGTCTTCAACACGGCGCTGACCGGCTACCAGGAGGTCCTCACCGACCCGAGCTACCACCGCCAGATCGTCACGATGACCACCCCCCACCAGGGCAACTACGGCGTCACCCCCGCCGACGCCGAGTCCGGACGAGTCCAGGCTTCCGGCCTGGTCGTGCGCTCGGTGAGCCGCACCTTCTCGAGCCACCGCGCCACCGGCGGGCTGCCCGAGGCCCTGACCGGCGCCGGGGTCGTCGGCATCACCGAGGTCGACACGCGGCGGCTCGTGCGGCACGTCCGCTCCGCCGGCGCGATGCGCGCCGCCGTGTCGACGGAGGTGCTCGACGCCGACGCGCTCCTCGCCGAGGTCCTGCGGGCGCCCGGCACGGACGGCGCGGACCTCACCGCCGAGGTCACCGCGGGGGCCGCCTACGACCTGCCCGCCGACGGCCACGCGCGTCACCGCGTCGTCGCCTACGACTTCGGGATGAAGCGGTCCATCCTGCGCCTGCTGGCCGCGTCCGGCTGCGCGGTGCGGGTCGTGCCCGCCGGCACGCCGGCCGAGGACGTCCTCGCCCTGGAACCCGACGGGGTCTTCCTGTCGAACGGGCCCGGCGACCCCGCCGCGGTCCGCCACGGCGTCGCCGCGATCCAGCGCCTGCTCGAACACCGCGTGCCGACGTTCGGCATCTGCCTCGGCCACCAGCTGCTCGCCCGGGCGGTGGGCGCGAGCACCTACAAGCTGCGCTTCGGGCACCGCGGCGCGAACCAGCCGGTCCGGGACGAAGCCACCAGGGCGGTCGAGATCACCAGCCACAACCACGGCTTTGCCGTGGACGCCGCGACGATCCCCGCCGACGGGCCGTTCGGCACGGTGGCCCAGTCGCACGTCAACCTCAACGACGGCGTCAACGAGGGCCTCCGCTGCGACGACGTGCCCGCGTTCAGCGTCCAGTACCACCCCGAGGCGGCCCCCGGACCGCACGACGCGCGGCACCTGTTCGGACGGTTCACGGCGCTCATGGCGGCGGGGGCCTGATGCCGCGCCGCGACGACCTGAGCACGATCCTGCTGCTCGGCTCGGGGCCGATCGTCATCGGGCAGGCCTGCGAGTTCGACTACTCCGGGGCGCAGGCCTGCAAGGTGCTCCGGCGAGAGGGCTACCGCGTCGTCCTGGTGAACTCGAACCCGGCGACGATCATGACCGACCCGGACATGGCCGATGCCACCTATGTCGAGCCGATCACGCCCGAGATCGTCACCAAGATCATCGAGAAGGAGCGCAACGTGCTCCCCGGCGGCTTCGCCCTCCTGCCGACCATGGGCGGGCAGACCGGGTTGAACACGGGGCTCGCGCTGCACGACCACGGCGTGCTGCAGCGTCTGGGGATCGAGATGCTGGGCGCGAAGGCCGAGGTCATCCGCAAGGCCGAGGACCGGAACCTGTTCCGCGCGGCGATGGCCGCCTGCGGGCTCGAGACCGCGCGCTCGGGCGTCGCGCACTCGATGGAGGACGCGCGGCGCGCGCTGGCGGAGATCGGGCTGCCGTGCGTGATCCGGCCGGGATTCACGCTGGGCGGCACGGGCGGCGGCATCGCCTACAACGTCGACGAGTTCGAGGCGATCGTCTCGCGCGGCCTGGCCGCTTCCATGAACTCCGAGGTGCTCGTCGAGGAATCCCTCGTCGGGTGGAAGGAGTTCGAGATGGAGGTGATG
>JACCXR010000471.1 GCA_013696915.1 Euzebyaceae bacterium | reverse complement strand
CGGGCCGGTCGCCAGCGGGCCGGTCGCCGTCGGGCCCGTGGTGCTCGTCCTGCCCGCCCACGACGAGGAACAGGCGGTCGGCGGGGACGTGCGCCGGGTCCCCCCCGCCGTGTGCGGCCGGCCGGTCCGGTGCCTGGTCATCGACGACGGCTCGCGTGACGCGACCGCGGATGCGGCAGCGGCCGCCGGCGCGCAGGTGGTGTCCTTCGCGGACAACCGGGGGCTCGGCGCCGCGGTCCGCCACGGCCTGGCCGCGGCGACGGCGATGGGCGCGGCCGCGGTCGCCTTCTGCGACGCCGACGGCGAGTACGCCCCGGAGGAGCTCGGGCGTCTCGTCGGCCCCATCCTGGCCGGAGAGGCGGACTACGTCGTCGGGTCCCGCTTCGCCGGCGAGATCCGGCGGATGCACCCGCACCGGCGCCTCGGCAACCGGACGCTGACCGCGGTCCTGCGGTTCGTCGCGCGCCGGCCGATCACAGACGGGCAGAGCGGGTACCGCGCCCTGTCGGCGGCCGCCGCCGCCGACGCCGAGATCGTCCACGACTACAACTACGCCCAGGTCCTGACCCTGGACCTGCTCGCCAAGGGCTATCGCTACGCCGAGGTGCCGATCGGCTACGCCTTCCGCCGCACGGGGCGGTCGTTCGTGCGCCTGTCCGGCTACCTGCGGCGGGTGCTGCCGGCCGTCCACGCGGAGCTGAACGCCCCCGTCGAGTCAGTCCTCGACGACATGGGCGGCGAATCGCTCCCGGGCGGCCGCCCACGCGCCGTCGTCGAAGGATCCGTCTGAGCCGAGGGCGTCGGCGGCCGCCCACGCCATCGCCAGCGCGTGGTGGCTGTTGTCGTGCGCGAACAGGCCCTGGCGGCCGAACGTGAGCAGTCGCGGCTGGGCGCCGGCCCACGCGTCGAGCGGGGCGAACGCCCGCTCGAAGCCCGCGCGGTAGACGGGGTAAGCGTGCGGCAGCCGGCGCACGTGCACCGCTGCGGCGCCGGGACGCGGGAGGCCCTGGCGCGCGAGGCCGTCCTCCACGAGTGCCCCGAGCTCGGCGTCGCCCAGCGACCAGAGGTCGTCCCCGGCCGTGCACGGCAGCTCCGCGCAGAGGACGGTGCGGTCGGGCGGGTCGCCGCCGTCGCGGTAGTTGCGTGGCTCGGAGACGCGGGTGACCGGGGTCGACGGCTCCGGCAGGTAGTGGGCGTCGAACTCGGTGTACCGCGGGCGGTCGAGGACCAGGTAGACGAGCAGCATGGCGCGGAACTTCAGCCGGCCGGCGGCCGGGAGCACGCCGGCGGGGGGCTCCGGCGTGGCCAGCCGCGCGAGCATGGGCAGCGGCAGGGTCGACCAGGCCCGGGCGGCGTCGACGGCTGCGCCCCCGTCGGTGCGGACGCGCACCCCGTCGGCGGCGAGGTCGACGCCGGTGACCGCGGTGCCGTACCGGAACTCCGCCCCCGCTTCCGCGGCCGCCTCGGCGAGCACCTCGACGATCCGCCCGAAGCCGCCCCTCGGGTAGTGGAAGACGCTCCTGCCCTCGCGGGAGCCCCGCAGCACCCGGCGGAGCAGCCGCGACGGCGAGGCGGCCGCGACCCGCCGCCGGGCCTGGGCGCCCGACAGCTCGTCGGGCTCGACGCCCCAGATCTTGCGCGCGTACGGGAAGTAGAAGCGCTCGCACATGGTCGGGCCCAGCCCGGCGCGGAGCACCTCGGCGAACGTGTCCCGGCGCGGGCGCCGCAGCGGTGCGGTGAGCGCATCCCGCGCGGCGGCCAGCGCGAAGTCCCGCGGAAGGCGGCGGGCGAGGTCCCCGGGGCGCAGCGGGAAGGCGATCCAACGGCCCGCCAGGCGGATGCGGCCGTTGCGCGGACGCTCCTGCAGCTCGTCGCCGAGCAGCCGCCGCAGCTCCGCGAGGATCGGCGGGTCGATCGACGGATGGAGCCGGTGGCTGCCGTGGTCGACCCGGATGCCGGCGACCTCGAAGCTGCCGGCGGCACCGCCCGGTACGGTGGACCGCTCCAGGACCACGACCCGATGGCCCGCGCGCGCGGCACGGTACGCCGCCCCCACCCCGGCGGGGCCCGCTCCCAGCACGACGACGTCCGTAGCGTCCACGACGGCACGGTAGCCGAGGACGGGACCGGCGAAAGAGGGCCGATGGACGAGAAGAGATCGGCGCTGGTGCTCGGTGCGACGGGCTATGTCGGCGGGCGCCTGGTGCCGCGGCTCCTCGACGCCGGATACGAGGTTCGTTGCCTCGCGCGCTCGCCCGGCAAGCTCCAGGGTCTGGACTGGGCGGAGGCGGTCGACATCCGCAGGGGCGACCTCCTCGACCAGCCGTCGCTGGACGAGGCGTTCCGAGGGGTGGACGCCGTCTACTACCTCGTGCACTCCATGGGCAAGACGTCCTCCTCCGGTGAGGCGTTCGAGTCGGCCGACCGCCGTGCGGCGACCAACGTGGCCGCCGCCGCCGAACTGGCCGGCGTGCGGCGCATCGTCTACCTCGGCGGACTCGGCGAACTCGACGACGACAGCTCCGCCCACCTGCGGAGCCGCGCCGAGGTCGGGCGGATCCTGCTCGCCTCGTCAGTTCCGGTGACGGTGCTGCGGGCTGCGGTCGTCATCGGGTCGGGCAGCGCGTCCTTCGAGATGCTCCGGCACCTCGTCGAGAAGCTTCCGGTCATGGTCACACCCCGGTGGGTCGACACCCGCGTGCAGCCGATCGCGATCCGCGACGTCCTGCGCTACCTCGTCGGGGTGCTCGCGGACGACGGCGGCGAGGACCACGTCTTCGACATCGGCGGTCCGGACGTCCTCACCTACCTGGACATGATGCAGGCCTACGCGCGCGTCGCCCGCCTCCCCCGGCGGCTGGTGGTCAAGGTTCCCCTCCTCACCCCCTCGCTGTCGAGCCACTGGGTGAACCTCGTCACGCCCGTCCCGTTCGGCCTCGCCCGACCGCTGGTGCAGAGCCTCACGCAGGAGGTCGTCGTCCGGCCGGGCGGCGAGGACATCCGCGCGGTGGTGCCCGGACCCGCCCTCCCCGTGGAGCAGGCCCTGGAGCTGGCCCTGGCCCGCATCCGAGACCGCGACGTCGAGACGTCCTGGCGGGACGCCGACATCGCCGGCCGCAGCCCCGCCGAGCCGTACCCCGGCGACCCGGAGTGGACGGGCGGCACCCTGCTCACCGACGTCCGCGAGGCGCACGCCGACGCGGCCCCGCGTTTCGCGTTCGCGGCCGTCAGCCGCCTCGGGGGCTCCCGGGGGTGGCCGGCGCACATGTGGGCCTGGCGCCTCCGCGGCCGGATCGACCGCCTCGTCGGCGGTGTCGGGCTGCGGCGGGGCCGGCGCGACCCCGACCGTCTCCGGCCGGGGGACGCAGTCGACTTCTGGCGGGTGGAGGACGTCCGCGCCGACGAGCTGCTGCGCCTGCGCGCCGAGATGCGCCTGCCCGGCCGGGCGTGGCTCGAGTTCCGCATCGACGGCACGGAGGCCGGCACGCGACTGTGCCAGCGGGCGCTGTTCGCCCCAAAGGGCCTGCTCGGCCGCCTCTACTGGTGGGGGCTGCAGCCGTTCCACGGCCCGATCTTCGGCAAGATGGTCGCCGCGCTCGCGCGCGACGCCGAGGAGCTCGCCCGCCGCGGCGACGACCGCCCGGCCGTCACCAGTAGCGGTGCGCCGACAGGGCCGCCCGCGGGGCTCGTCGAGCTGGGCGGGGAACCAGGCCCCGGACCGCAGCCGACTCGAGGAGCCGGATGACCCTGCCGCGGTGCGGCGCGAACGGGGCGAGGACCTCGAGGAGGTCCGCGTCCGTCCACGCCCCCCGACCGCCCCGGCGGGGCCCCGCGAGCGCCGTCCCGATCACCGACGGCAGGTGGTAGTCGCCCACGCTGACCGCGTCCGCGTCGCCGAGGGCCAGCCGCGTCTCCGCGCTCGTCCACGCGCCGACGCCCGGCAGCCCGCGCAGCAGGCGGTCGAGCAGCGGCCAGTCCGCCGCGGCCGCCGCCTCGGTCAGGCGGTCGTCGGCGACCGCCGCCGCGTGCAGCGCCCGGACGCCGCGCAGCGACACGCCGCACGGGCG
>JACCXR010000369.1 GCA_013696915.1 Euzebyaceae bacterium | reverse complement strand
AACCGGCGCCCGCGGTCGAAGCGCTGCGCGGCCTGCTCGACGAGCTCGACGAGCTCGACCGTGACGGGACGTGGGGCACGGCGTTCCGGGAGCGCGACCGACTGCGCCTGCGCATCGCCGCCGGCGAGACCGGCGAGGGGATGGATCATCTGGACTGGGGGCTGTGGTGGGCCCTGATCGAAGAGATCGACCGGCTACAGCAGGTCGAGGCGGTCGAGGAGCTCGCCTACTAGTGCTTCCCCGCCCAAATCACATGAGTGTGGTTTGCTGTCGCCGTGAGCGTGTCGCCTGGCGAGAGGAGACGGACATGGCGACGCTTCCCCCGCGCTTGGTGGCCGACGACGACCGGCGTGTGCTGCAAGGCTGGATACGCGCCCACACGACCGAGCAGCGCATGGTGCAACGCGCACGGGTGGTGCTGCTGGCCGCCGACGGCGCGACCAACCGCACGATCGCAGCGGCGACGGGCCTGTCGCAGCAGGCGGTCGGCCCTTGGCGCGCCCGGTATTCGGCCGACGGACTGGATGGGCTGCGCGACAAGCCACGCCCCGGCCGTCGGCCGCACGCTCAAGCGGCTGGATTTGAACCGCGGGAGCCAAACCGTAGGATGCACCTCAGACGTCGGGCGGCTTGCGTCCGACGCCTCCCTGCGGGAGCCAAACCGTAGAGCCGACGTCGGCGGCGTCGTTGTCGCACGGCGTGTCGAGTACGCCGAGGTGCTGTGGCGGCACCGCCACGCGGCGCCCCTCGTCGGTGACGATCACCAGCGACCCGTCGTCGCGGAGGTCGGCGGCGGTGCCGGTGACGACCACCCCCGACGGTCCCATCGGGATCAGCCGTGCCGCGAGACGCTGCCCCAGCGTCGTGCAACGCGCCCGGTAGCCGTCGAGCACCTCGCGCGGCGGCGTCTGCATCCGCTCCTCGATCGCGGCTAGGACGCGCGCGAGCAGCGCCGCCCGCGGCGGCACCGCCTCCGGGACGAGGACGGTGACCGTGGCCCACGCCACACCTTCGGGGCCCAGCTCGGCGTGGACGCCGACCGCGGCGGCCCGGACGCCGACCTGCCACACCTCGTCGGGCCAACCGATGGTCGCCGCCGGACCGACCACGTCGGCCAGGCCCGACACGGCCGCGGTGTACAGCCAGCCCTCCCGCTCGGCGGCCAGCGACGGCCGGAGGACGAGGGAGAACCCGAGCCCCAGTCCCGGCTCGACCTTCCACTCAAGCCCTGCCCGTCCTCGCGCCGACGCCTGGTAGTGCGCCACGACCACGGCGCCGGACGGCGCCCCGGCGCGCGCCCACGCGAGCGCGTCGGCTTCGGTGGACAGCATCGCGGGGTAGACCCGCACCGCGCGGCCGGCCAGCGCCGCGGCGAGGATGTCGGCCGCGAGGTCGGGTGCTAGCTCCACGCCGGCTCCTGCCCCAGCTCGACAGCGAGATCGTTGAAGCGGTTGCGGACCCGCAGCAGCTGGGGGACGGGCAGGCGCGCCATCGCCCGGGTCGTCTGCGAGCGGAAGCGCCGTGCCGTCTCGCTGTCGACCTGCGCTGTCGCCTCGAGCACGGTTGCGATCACCGCGTCGAAGTCGGGCCGCGGCAGCTCGAGGACCGCCGACAACCAGGACTCGGCGAGCGCCTCGCTGCGCTCGGGGCGCGCCACCTGCCCCTCGACCCACCCGCGGGCGTCGTCGCGCCGCTCGTCTGGATCGGCGGCCGCCCAGCGCACGACCTCCTCGCGCAGCGCGACAGGCCACAACTGCGCCGGCTCGGTGTCCAGGACGGCCAGCAGGTCGCCGGGATCCGCGCCGAGGAGCGCGACGACCCCACGCGACTGCTCGACGACGGCGTCCGGCGCCTCCGCGACGGCGAGGGCCTGCCGCGCGGCCAGCCGGGCTCGCGGCGCATCGCCTGCGCGCTCGTGAGCGACCGCGAGGTTCGCCTTGGCCATCGCGAACCCCTCCGGCCGCAGGGAGCGGGGCTGCGCCGCAACCGCGGTGTGCAACGCCTCGACGGCACCGTCGACGTCGCCGGCGGCCAGTCGGGCGAGTCCGAGGGCGTTGGC
>JACCXR010000358.1 GCA_013696915.1 Euzebyaceae bacterium | reverse complement strand
CAGCCGGCGGGCGCGGTGGGCGCCGGCGCCTCGACATGGGAAACTCCCGGCGCCCCAGGCCCGTCGGAAGACGATCGCGATGCCGCCCATGTCCGCGCCCGTCCAGCGGCGCCGCCGCCGTTCCGCCCTGGCGGCGGTCGGGGCTCGCCGCCGCCCTGGTGGCGGGGGCGCTGCCGTCCGCGGCCCTGGCCGAGGCGTCGCCCCGGGACCTCCGCGGCGCCGAGGAGGGCCTGGCACGCTGCAGGGCGAGTTCGATCTGGCGGTCGAGCGGCACGACGAAGCCCGCACCCAGCTCGCGGCCTTCCAGGTCGAGGTCACCGACACCCAGGCGACCGTGGAGACCCTGATCGCGCGCTCCGCCGGGAACCGCGAGCAGGCCGAAACGATCGTGCGGGCGCTGTACCGCGGTGCGGGGCAACACGCCGTGACAGCGGTCCTGCCGGCGGACGGGATCGGCGACGCGGGCCGTCGGCTCGGCTACCTCGGGGCGGGGCAGCCGGCCCAGGACGCCGTGCTCGAGCGGCTGGTCTCGGATCGCGTGGCGATGGAGGCCGACCTCGCGCGACTCGGGGAGGCGCGGAGCGCGGCCACCGCGACCGAGGCGGAACTGGACCGCATGCGCTTCGACGTGGAGTCGATGCTCGCCGACCAGGAGCGTGAGGTCTCCGAACTCGAGGCGGCGATCGCCCGGGCCGTCGCGGAGCACGCCGCACGCGAGCAGGCCTCCGCCCCGGGCACGCGAGTTCCGGGCGCGGCAGCAAGCCGCGCAGCAGGCGCTGGCCGGACCCGCCGAGGAGCCGACGCTCGCTGACGTCTCGGCCCCCGACGAGCCCTCGGGGGGCGACGGCGGGGCCGGCAGTGGCACCAACACCCCGCCGGAGCAGCCCGCATCGCCCGACGTGCCTGACCGGCCGTCCGCCACCACCGTCCCTGGGCCCGACCGCGAACCGCCACCGGTCAGCGCGCCCGCGCCGAACTCCGGGGGCGAAACGGCGGTGGAGGCGGCGCTCTCCCAGGTCGGCAAGCCGTACCTGTGGGGCGCCGACGGGCCCGACGCCTACGACTGCTCCGGGCTGATGCTGTGGGCCTGGGCCATGCCGGCGTCTCCCTGCCGCACAGCTCGCGGGCGCAGCCCCCGGCGACCGAGGCGACCCCTCGCGGGGCGGTTCCGGAGGATCAGGGTCAGGAGCGCGCGCGCGTCGTGCGCCGGGCTCGCGAGGAGAGCCGCGAGCCGCTGAGAGCGGGCACCTGCGCCGCGGCCACCGCGTCCCGCCGCCCCGAGCGATAGCCCTCTTCCCAGGCGCGCCGCCGCCCGATCGCCGCACCGAGGGCGAACAGCGTCACCGCGATGAAGCTGATCGCGATCCACGCGCCCAACATCAGCAACATGAGTGCTCCCTGACGACGGAGGCCGTTCCCGTACTGGCCAAATGTAACTGGTCATTACCCAATTCTTCCACCGGGGTACCCCTGGCCGCCACGGCGGCGCACGATCTCGAAGAGCGCGACGGCGGCGGCGGTGCTCGCGTTCAGGGAGGCCAGGCGACCGCGGGCGGGGATCGCGACGCGCGCGTCCACCCGTTCGGAGACCAGCCGGGTGAGCCCTGCGCCTTCGGCGCCGACCACCAGGGCGACCCTGCCGTCGAGCAGCCGGCAGGACCACAGCGTCTCATCGCCGCCCCCGGCGAGCCCCACGCTCCAGAAGCCCCGCCCGGCGAGGTCCTCGAGAGCCCGGACCACGTTGGGCACCAGGGCGACCGGCAGCCAGCTGAACGCCCCCGCGGCGGCCTTCTCCGCGGCCGGGGTCACGTGGGCGCTGCGGCGCTCGCGGAGGACCAGCCCGCCCGCGCCAGCGATCTCTGCCGTCCTGGCGATCGCCCCGAGGTTGTGGGGATCGGTGACGCCGTCGAGCACCACGACCAGCTCGCAGTCCGGCAGCTCGGCGAGCGTGCGGTAGGGGAAGACCCCGGCCACGCCGACGGCGCCCTGGTGCAGCACGCCCTGGGCCAATGTGTCGATCTCACCCCGCCCGGCGACGCGCACCCGGACGTTGACCGCCCGGGCCGACGCCGCGAGCGCGCCCAGCTGGCCGTCCTCGCCGGACAGCACGAGCTCGCGCAGCGGCCGTCCGGCGCGCAGCGCCTCCGCGACCGACCGACGCCCGGGGATGACGTGGACCACGTCTCAGCCCCCGACGTGCCAGCGCGCGCCCTCGGAGGTGTCTTCGACGACGACCCCGGCGGCCGCCAGCCGTTCCCGGATGGCATCGGCGGCCGCGAAGTCCCTGCGCGCCCTTGCCTGCTCCCGGAGCTCCAGGAGCAGCTCGACGAGCGGGGCCACGGACGTCGGACGTTCGGACCGTTCGAGCCCGAACCCGAGCACGGCAGCGAGCTCGGTGAAGGCGCCTCGCAGCGCGGCCGCCTCTGCGCGGCGCCCGGCCGCAAGGTGGGCGTTGCCGGCGCTCACGAGGTCGAACAGGACGGCGAGGGCCTGCGGGGTCGAAAGGTCGTCGTCCATCGCGGCGACGAACCGACGGCGGGCGTCATCCGGCTCGCTGCCGGCCGCCGACGGCTCGATGTCCCCGACGGCGCGCAGGAAGGCCAGCCAGCGGGCGTAGGCGGTACCGGCCTCGACCAGCCGCTCCTCGCTAAACTCGACCGGCGAGCGGTAGTGGGCCTGCAGGTAATACAGGCGCAGCACGTCCGCGCCGTGGCCATCGATCGCCTCGGCCAGCGTGATGATGTTGCCGACCGACTTCGACATCTTCTCCGCGCCGATGTTCAGCAGCCCGTTGTGGACCCACCAGCGGGCGAACTGCCGCCCGGACGCCGCCTCCAACTGGGCGATCTCGTTCTCGTGATGGGGGAACTGCAGGTCGAGCCCGCCGGCGTGGATGTCGAACCCGTCGCCCAGGTACTTGACCGCCATGGCGGAGCACTCGATGTGCCAGCCGGGCCGTCCCGGCCCCCATGGCGACCGCCAGCTCGGCTCGCCCGGCTTGGCGGCCTTCCACAGCGCGAAGTCGAGCGGGTCCCGCTTGCGCTCGTCCGGGTCGACGCGCGCGCCGGCGCGGAGGTCGTCGACGGACCGCCCCGACAGCTTGCCGTAGCCGGGGAAGCTGCGGACCGCGAAGTAGACGTCGCCGCCGGCCGGGTAGGCCGAGCCGACCTCGATCAGGCGCTCGATGAGCTCGATCATCTCCAGCACGTGCCCGGTCGCGCGGGGGACGATGTGGGGCGGCAGGACCCCCAAACGGGCGATCTGCTCGTCGTACACGCGGCCGTAGTGGTCCGCGACGGCCGCGGCCATCCGCCCCTCCGCCTCCGCCCGCGCGATGATCTTGTCCTCGATGTCGGTGACGTTGCGGACGTGCAGCACCTCCAGGCCCGTCCACTCGAGGTAGCGCCGCAGGACGTCGGGCACGATCACCGCCCTGGCGTGGCCGAGGTGCGGCACGTCCTGGACGGTCGGGCCGCAGACGTACATGCCGACCTGTCCGGGCTCCCGCGGGGAGAACTCGTCGACGGTCCGGGTCAGCGTGTTGTACAGGCGCATGCCGAAAGCGTAGAGGTCACCCCTCGAGCAGCACGACCGCGAGGCAGGCGATGCCCTCGCCGCGGCCGGTGAACCCGAGCCGGTCAGTCGTGGTCGCCTTGACGTTCACGGCACCGGGCGGGACGCCGAGCAGCCCGGCGACCGCGGCGGTGATCGCCTCGCGGTGGGGCGCGAGGCGGGGCCGCTGCGCGACCAGCGTGCAGTCGAGGTTGCCGACGGCCCAGCCGCCGGCAAGGGCCAGGCGCAGCGCCTCGGTCACGAAGACCGCGGATGCGGCGCCGGCGTGGGCGGGGTCGTCGGTGCCGAACACCGTGCCCAGGTCGCCGAGGGCGGCCGCGCCGAGCAGCGCGTCGACGACGGCGTGGAGGACCACGTCGGCGTCGCTGTACCCCTCCAGGCCCGGGCCACCGGGGATGGCCACGCCGCCGAGCACCAGCGGTCTCCCGCCGTCCGCGGAGAACGCGTGCACGTCCAGTCCCTGCCCCACCCGCACCCTCACGGCTCGACCCGACCCGAGGCGGCCCGGCCGGCGGCCAGCAGCGCCGCCGCAATGGCCAGGTCCTCGGAGAAGGTGACCTTGAGGTTGCGCCGCTCCCCCGCGACCAGCCGGACCCTGCCGCCCGCCCGCTCGACCAGTTCCAGGTCGTCGGTGACGGCGTGGCCGCCGAGGCCGGCGTGCGCCCGTTCGAGCGTCGCGCTGGCGAAGACCTGCGGCGTCTGCACCGCCCACAACGACCGCCGGTCGACCGTGCGCACGACCCGTCCCTCCCGCGCCGGGTCCACGAGCTTGAGCGTGTCCACGACCTGCAGGCCGGGCGCGACCGCGTCCCACGGCGCCTGGAGCGCGGCGACCGTCCGCCGGATCAGCCGCTCGCCGGCCAGCGGTCGCGCGGCGTCGTGGACGGCCACGACCTCCGTCCCGGACGGGCAGGCCGCGAGCCCCGCGGCGACGGAGTCCGCGCGCGTCGCACCACCGGCGCACACGAACGCCTCGAGGCCCGCGTCGGCGAGGACGCCACCGGCCGCCGCGACCTGACCTTCACCGACGACGACGACCACAGCGTCGCAGGACGGTGCCAGCGCGCGCGCCGCGTGCACGAGCAGCGGCTCGCCCGCCAGAACGACGAAGCCCTTCGGCACGCCAGCCGCCAGCCGCTCGCCCGACCCCGCGGCGACGACGATCCCGGTGATCACGAACCGGTCGCGCGGCCGACCCGGGCGGGCCGTTCGTCTCCCGGGGAGCTACTCGGACAGCACGCCGTCGATGAGCTCCTCGGTGTCCTCGTCCGACCTCTTGATGGCCGCGGACAACTCGGAGACGAGGATCTGCTTCGACTTCGTGAGCATGCGCTTCTCGCCGGCGGACAGGCCCTTCTCGTGTTCCCGCAGCGCCAGGTTCCGCACGACCTCGCACACCTGGTAGATGTCGCCGCTCTTGAGCTTCTCGTAGTTGGCCTTGAACCGGCGCGACCAGTTCGTCGGCATCGACCCGTCACGGCGACGCAGGACTTCGAAGACCTCGTCGACCTCCTTCTTGCCGACGACGTCCCGCAGCCCGACCTCCTCCGTTGCGTCGGCGGGGACCATCAGCGTCAGGTCGCCGTAGGTCAGGCGGAGCACCAGGTAGTCACGCTCTTCCCCCGCGAGGGTCCGCTTCTCCCGCTTCTCGATGACCGCCGCACCGTGGTGCGGATAGACGACCGTGTCCCCAACCCTGTAGGCCATGCGCTCGAGTCCTCTGTCATGCGCCGGCCACGAAGGGCGGCGTCCGGATGGAAGGGCGATCATACCACAGTCAAGCACCCCTGACTAGGCAAAACTGCTGGTCAGAGGCCCACAGAACCATCCCCCGGATGGGGGATGCGCCGCTCGCGAGCCGTCACGCTCGCACCACTCCCCGCGACCGCTGGAGCACCGTTCATTCGCCGGCCGACAGCCCACTCGCGAGAAGCGGCCGCTCCGCCGTCGCTTGCGGCCCACCCGATGGCGGCCGGTTCATGGAAGCGGTCAACGGGCCCTTGCCCTCCCGGAGGGCCGCTGGCGGATCACGGGATCGTGCGTCGATCGTCGTCGTCGCTCAGGCGTAGCGGTCGATCGAGGACTCCGCCAGCCGCTCGAGCCCCTCCTTGATGGACCGCGCCCGGGACTCGCCGATACCGTCGACGGCGTCGAGCTCTGACAGGCTGGCCCGCATCAGCGGCTGGAGCGACGTGAAGCGCGTGACGAGCTTGCCGATGATGCTCTCCGGCAGGCGCGGAATCCGCGACAGCAGCCGGTAGCCGCGCGGCGACACCGGCCGGTCGATGCCGCCGTCGGTGGCGCCGTATCCGAGCGTGCGGCCGAGCCTGGGCAGTTCGAGCAGTTCGTGGGCCTGGAGCACGTCGAATGCGGCGAGGGTCGCGTCGAGCGTCTTGCGCGCCTCGGGCAGGTAGTCGCGCACGACCAGCCGGCGCTCGCTCTCCACGCCGAACATCAGCTCCTCGAGCTGGAGGCGCAACAGGCGCCCGTCGGTGCCGAGCTCGTCGACGGCGCCCTCGATCTCGTCGGCGATCCGGCGCACCATCTCCGCCCGCTGGACCACGTTCAGCACGTCCCGCAGCGTGACGACATTCTCGATCTCGAGGGCGGACAGGGCGCTGGAGACCTCGTCGAGCCGGTTGCGGTAGCGCTCGAGCGTGGCCAGCGCCTGGTTCGCCCGGAACAGGATGGAGCTGATCTCCTCCAGCACGTGCTTCGTCGCGTGGACGTAGAGGCTGACGATGCGCATCGACTCGCTGACGCTGACGACCGGCTTCCCGCTCTGGCGCGCCACGCGTTCCGCGGTGCGGTGCCGGGTGCCGGTCTCGGCGGTCGGGACGCTCGGGTCGGGGACCAGGTGCACGTTCGCGTAGAGGATGCGCTCGACGGCATCGTCGAGGATGATTGCGCCGTCCATCTTCGCTACCTCCGACAGTCGCTGGGCCGTGAACTTCGTGGCCATCTTGAAGCCGCCCGACAGCAGCCGCTCGACCGTCTCGTCAATGCCGAGGACGATGATCGCGCCCATGCCGGCCTTGATGATGCGGTCGATGCCCTCGCGCAGCGCGGTGCCGGGGGCGACCTTCTCCAGCACGGCCAGCAGTTGGTCGTCGCGCGGGGCCACGGCTGCGTGCTCCTGTTCGTCGTGCGGGTCAGCGGCGTGCCGCCGTGGCCGCGTCGATCGCCTCCCGCAGATCGCGGGCCCGGTGCAGCCGCAGGCCAAAATCGGGCCCATCATAGGCACCCGGCAGGACGGCCCCGCCGAAGCCGAGACGGGCCGCCTCCGCCAGCCGGCGCTCCGACTGCGCGACCAGGCGGACCTCCCCGGCCAGTCCGACCTCGCCGAGGACGACCAGGCCGCGCGGGATCGCGGCGTCGCTCAGGCTGGACGCCATCGCCAGGCACAGGGCGAGGTCGACCGCGGGCTCGACCAGGCGCACGCCCCCGACGGTCGAGGCGAAGACGTCGTGCGAGCCCAGCGGCAACTGCGCCCGTTTCTCGAGCACCGCGACAAGCAGCGGCAGACGCTGGGAGTCCAGCCCGCTCGCCACACGGCGGGGATTGGCCAGCGAGCTGCCGGTGACGAGCGCCTGCACCTCGCACGCGAGCGGCCGCCGGCCCTCCAGCGCGAGGGTCACGGCGACGCCGGTGGTGCCGTCGGCGGCCTCGCCGACGAACAGACGGCCCGCGTCGCCGATCGGCTCGAGGCCGGACCCGGTCATCTCGAAGCACCCGACCTCGCCGACCGCGCCGAACCGGTTCTTCACGGCGCGGACGAGGCGCAGCGCGTGGTGGCGGTCGCCGTCCATCTCGCAGACGGTGTCGACGAGGTGCTCGAGGACCCGCGGCCCGGCGAGCTGGCCGTCCTTCGTGACGTGGCCCACGAGCAGGACCGCCATGCCGCGCGCCTTGGCGACGGCGGTCAACGCGGCGGCGCACTCCCGCACCTGGGTGACGCTGCCGGCGGCCGCGGCGAGCTCCGCGTGGCGGACGGTCTGGATCGAGTCGAGGATCAGCACACCCGGGTCGTGCGCCTCGACCAGTCCGAGCACGGCGCCGATCTCGGTCTCGCCGGCGAGCAGCAGCCGGTCGTGCAGCGCCCCGAGGCGCTCTGCCCGCAGGCGCACCTGGCCGGGCGACTCCTCCGCCGAGCAGTACAGGACGGTCCCGCCCGCGACCGCCAGCGCCTGCGCCGCCTGCAGCAGCAGGGTCGACTTGCCGGCGCCCGGTTCGCCTCCGAGGAGGGTCACCGAGCCCGGCACCAGCCCGCCGCCCAGGACGCGGTCGAACTCGCCGATCCCGGTCGCCGCCCGGGTCGCGGCGTCCAGCGGCACCTCGCGGATGGGCAGCGCCGGCCGGGGCGGGACCACTG
>JACCXR010000356.1 GCA_013696915.1 Euzebyaceae bacterium | reverse complement strand
GGTCGCGACGAACGGCGCGCCGCCGCCCGCCCGCACGGGCGGCGACGGGTCACCCGGTCGTCAGTTCTGCTGGCCCTCGAGCAGCGCACGAACCTCGCCGGCGCGATACCGCCGGTGTCCGCCCAACGTCCGGATCGACGAGAGCTTGCCGGACTTCGCCCACCTCGTGACCGTCTTCGGGTCGACCCGGAAGAGCTTCGCCACTTCGCTCGGGGTCAGCAACTCCTCGTCCTTCTCCGTTGCATCCACCAGCATTCCAGTTCTGCTCGCCATGCCCGCCTCTTCGATCGATAGCCCCGCGCCGCCAAAACGGTGCTTGCTGCTTCGTGACCAAGAGTAAGGGCAGCGGGGGAGGCAGCGGTATACCCACTTGGGGGGGTTTTCCCTAGTCCGTCCGCACTAGCGCCCCGGGTCGGTGCCGGTCGGCCGCGAGGGTCGATACCATGCGCCGTGCGTCGCCGGGCGATCCCCAGCGCTGCACCCGACCGGCAAGTGCCGGCCGCCGGTCACCACGGCGCCGCGCACGCGAGTAAAGGACACCCGGCCATGGAGGGACCCTTCCGCATGCTGGACGGCCATGAGCAGGTCGTCTACGGCAGCGACCCGCAGACCGGGATGCGTTGCATCATCGCGATCTACTCGACGGCTCTGGGACCCGCCCTCGGCGGCACGCGCTTCTACCCGTACACGAGCGAGAACGACGCGCTCGTCGACGTGCTGCGGCTCTCCAGGGCCATGGCGTACAAAGCCGCATGTGCCGGCCTCGACCTCGGCGGCGGCAAGGCTGTCATCCTCGGAGACCCCGCACGGGACAAGAGCGAGGCGCTGCTGCGGGCGTACGGCCGCGTCGTCGAGTCCCTTTCGGGACGTTACGTCACTGCCTGTGATGTCGGCACGTCCCCAGGCGACCTGGCGGTCGTGGCCCGTGAGACGCGCTGGGCGACGGGCGCCGACGCGGTCGAGGGCGGCTCGGGCGACTCAGGGATCATGACCGCGTACGGGACCTACGTCGGGATGAGGGCGTGCGCCGAGCGCGTGTGGGGCAGCCCCTCGCTCGGCAACCGCCACGTGGCCGTCCAGGGGCTCGGCAAGGTCGGTCGCCGCCTCGCCGAGAAGCTCCACGCCGACGGCGCCAAGCTCACCGTCGCCGACGTCGACGACACCGCGACCGCGTGGTGCGCCGAGCGCCTGGGGGCGGACGTCGTTTCCGGAGACAAGATCCACGCCATCGACGCCGACGTCTTCAGTCCCAATGCGCTGGGCGGGGTCATCGACGACGGCGCCCTGGCCGAACTGCAGTGCCGCATCGTGGCCGGCGCCGCGAACAACCAGCTGGCCGAAGCCCGCCACGGCGACGCGCTGACCGTCGCCGGCATCCTCTACGCCCCCGACTACGTGGTCAACGCCGGTGGGCTGATCCAGGTCGCGGACGAGCTGCAGCCCGGCGGCTACCGCCTCGAGCGCGTCCGGGCGCGCACCGAGCGCATCGCCGACCGGCTGCACGAGGTCCTCACCCTGGCGGAGACCGAGCGCCTGTCCACCGCCGCGGCCGCCGACCGCTTCGCCGAGCGGCGGATGGCAGCGGTCGGCCGTCTGCGCCGCTTCTGGCTGCCGCCACGTTGACGCGCAGCCGCCGGCGGTGGGGCCTTCTGGCGCGCGACTCCGACGCGCCGCCGACTGCCGTCCCGCGCCTGCGGAGCGCACCGCTACCTGTCCGGCTCGGCATCCTCGCCGTCGCGACGAACCTCGTGCCGCTCGTGCTGCCACTGTCGCTGCCGCTCGCGGCGGCGGCCTGGCGGTCGGTCTGGTCACCCGCCGGCGCGAGGCTCCCCACGGCGGCCAGCCGGCCCGTGACGCCGCTGCCGGTGCGGCGCTCGGGGGAATCGGGCTGAAGGATCGGTCTCCTCTGGGCCCTGGCGCTCCCCGCGGGGTAGCCGGTCCCGTCGGCCTGCATGCTCGCCGGCGGTGGGGGCGGAGGGGCGGTGGGCCGGGCGATGTGGATAGCGCCGCCCGAGGCCGGTCGCGGGGCGTACGCTGGCGCGGCCTGGTGATCAGGGAGGTCAGGTTGGCCATCGAGAGCTTCGACGAGCTGTTGGCGCAGCTGCGCCAACGTCCCGAGTGGCGCGACGAGCTCAGGCGGCTGGTCCTTACGGACCGTTTGTTGTCGCTGCCCGACAACGTGGACCGGTTCGTGGTGGGACTGACGGAACTCGTCGAGGCCCAGCAGGCGACCGAGGGGCGCCTCGAAGCCCTCACCGCGCACGTCCAGACGCTGACCCAGCGCATGGAGAGCCTCGTCGAGCGCATGGAGAGCCTCGTCGAGCAGATGTCCGGCGTCGCGACCCGCACCGATGAGCTCACGGGCTTCATGATCGAGCAGCGCTACCGGCAGCGGGCCCATGCCTACTTCGCCCCGATCGCGCGCCGCATCCACGTGCTCAGCGGCGACGAGCTGGACGCCCTGCTCGACAACGCGCTCGAGCGCGGGGTCCTCCAGGAGCGGGAGGCGCAGGAACTGCGGTGGGCCGACGCCGTGATCCAGGGGCGCCGGGACGGCGACCCCGTGTACCTGGTCATCGAGGCGTCGGCCGTCGTCGACGCCCGGGACGTGGAGCGGGCGGCGTCCCGGGCGGCGCTGCTGGCGATGGCCGGGGTCCTTGCGCTGCCCGTGGTCGCGGGGACGACCGTCATCCCGGACGCGTTCCGTCAGGCCCGCGAGCGTGACGTCTGGGTCGTGACGGACGGTCGCATCGAGCATCCCGGCACGGCGGCGTAGCGCAGGGGTCGCAGACCGCCGCCACGGGACGGCGCCGAACACTCAGAGGTGGACATCCGTGAGTTCGACGCCGCCGCTCTCGGTGACCCCGCCGCACACCCAGGCGTCCAGGCCGCGGTCGACGAGGAATCCGACGGCGGCCGGGCCGTCGGCGACGACGGCGATCATGCCGACGCCCATGTTGAACACCCGCCACATCTCGGCCTCCTCCACGCCGCCGCAGCGTTGCAGGAGCCGGAAGAGGGTCGGCGGCTCCCAGCTGCTCGTGTCGACGGCGGCGCCGAGGCCGTCGGGCAGCACCCGCGGCAGGTTGCCGGGGATGCCGCCTCCGGTGACGTGGCACAGGGCGTGCACCTCGGTCGCTGCGGCGAGGGCGAGGCAGTCGGGGGCGTAGATCCGGGTGGGGCGGAGCAGCGCGTCGCCGAGCGACTGGACGTAGAGGCCATGGTCGGCGCGCAGGTCGAGGCCCGCGACGATCCGCCGGGCCAGGGAGTACCCGTTGGCGTGCAGGCCGGTCGAGGCCATCGCCACCAGCGCGTCGCGGCTGCGCACCCGGTGGGGCCCCAGCAGGGCGTCGCGCTCGACGACGCCCACCCCGAAGCCGGCGAGGTCGTAGCGGTCGGCGGCCATCACCCCCGGGTGCTCGGCGGTCTCGCCGCCGATCAGCGCGCAGCCCGCCGTGACGCAGCCGTCGGCGATCCCGGCCACGACCTGCTCGAGCTGCGCGGGGTCGAGCCGCCCGACGGCGACGTAGTCGAGGAAGAACAGCGGCTCGGCGCCGGGGACGACGAGGTCGTCGACGACCATGGCGACGAGGTCGACGCCGACGGTGTCGTGGCGGCCCAGCTCGCGGGCGAGCTCCAGCTTCGTGCCGACGCCGTCGGTGGCGCTCACCAGGACCGGGCGGCGCCAGCGGCTGACGTCGAGCTCGAAGAGCCCGCCGAACCCGCCGATGCCGCCGAGCACCTCCGGCCTGGCGGTGCGGGCGACGTGGGGCTTCAGCCGCTCGACGGCGTCCTCGGCCGCGACGAGGCTGACCCCGGCGGCCTCGTACGTGGCCCGCCGCTGCGTCACGCCGGCGCCGGGCCCATCCGGCTGAGCACGTCCTTGCCGGCGTCCCGCTGCTCCCCGGGCACGGGAATCGGGTACTCGCCGTCGAAACAGGCGCGGCAGAGGCTGGCGCGGGGCCGCCGGGTCGTCGACACCAGCGCGTCGAGGGAGAGGAACGCCAGCGAGTCGGCGCCGACGAAGTCGCGGATCTCCTCCACGGTGAGGCCGGCGCCGATGAGCTCGGCGCGGGTCGCCATGTCGATGCCGTAGAAGCACGGGTTGCGGATCGGCGGGGCCGTGATGCGCAGGTGGACCTCGGCGGCGCCGGCTTCGCGCAGCATCGCGACCAGCTGCCGGGAGGTGTTGCCGCGCACGACCGAGTCGTCGACCACGACGAGCCGCCGGCCGGCGATCACGTCCCGCAGCGGGTTCAGCTTCAACCGGATGCCGAGCTGCCGCAGCGACTGCGTCGGCTGGATGAACGTCCGGCCGACGTAGCGGTTCTTCGTCAGCCCCTCGGCGTAGGGGATGCCGCTGCCCTCGGCGTAGCCGCCCGCGGCGGCCGTGCCGGAGTCCGGCACCGGGATGACGAGGTCGGCGTCGACCGGGGCCTCGCCGGCGAGCAGGGCGCCCATCCGCCGGCGCGCCGCGTAGACGGTCGTCTCGGCGGTGCGGTGGTCGGGGCGGGCGACGTAGACGTACTCGAACAGGCAGAAGTGGGGCGTGGCGTCGGCGTAGCGGCGGCTGCGCAGGCCGTGGGAGTCGATGGCGACGATCTCGCCGGGCTCGACCTCCCGGACGAGGTGGGCGCCGACGATGTCCAGCGCCGCGGTCTCCGAGGCGAGCACCCAGCCGCCGGCGAGCCGCCCGATCACCAGCGGCCGCACGCCGTGCGGGTCGCGGGCGCCGAAGATGGCCCCCTCGTCCATGACGACGAACGAGAAGGCCCCCCTGACCTGCGCGCAGGTCGTCGCGATGGCCTCCTCCAGCGAGGTGTCGGCGTCGCGGGCGAGCAGCGTCGCGAGCAGCTCCGAGTCGGTCGTGCACCTGTCGCCCTGGGCCCCGAGACCGCGGGCGAGGTCCGCGGTGTTGACCAGGTTGCCGTTGTGCGCGAGCGCCAGCCCGCTGCCGGACGGCGTGACCTTGAACGCGGGCTGGGCGTTGTCCCACGTCGAGGATCCCGTGGTCGAGTAGCGGACGTGGCCGATCCCGAGGTGACCGTCCATGCCCGCCAGCCGCGACTCGCTGAACACCTGGTTGACCAGGCCCATCTCCTTCGACACCAGGATGTTCGTGCCGTTGGACACCGCGATGCCGGCCGACTCCTGGCCGCGGTGCTGCAGGGCGTAGAGCCCGTAGAAGCAGAGCTTGGCGACCTCCTCGCCGCGGGCGTAGACGGCGAAGACGCCGCACTCGTCGCGGGCTCCTGTGATCGACCCGGGACCGGACATGCGTGCACCACCACGGGAGATCGGGGGGAGTCGGGGACGCCCCCGAGTCTAGCGACCGGTGGGCGGACTCCAGGGAAGCCGACCGTTCCGCGGTCCCCCGTCGCACTGCGAGCGGCACCGCGCTTGAACGGGCCAACGGACGCCGGCGGCAGGGCGTCTACAGTGCCGCGATGGCCGCACACGACGACCGCTACCCGCGCTACCCGCCGATCGGCGACTACGCCCTGCTCGCCGACTGCCACTCCTCGGCGCTGGTGTCGAGCGCCGGGTCGGTCGACTGGGCGTGCCTCACCCGCTTCGACGCGGCCAGCGTGTTCGGCCGCATCCTCGACTGGGACCGCGGCGGGCACTTCGAGCTGACCCCGGTCGGGCTGGTCCGCCGGCGGCGGCGGTACCGCGGCGACTCGCTCGTCCTCGAGACCACCGTGGAGACCGAGACGGGCACCGCCCGGGTGATCGACGCGTTCGCGATGCGCCGCGGCGGCGGTGCCGCGCCGCGCAACCAGCTCCTGCGCGTGGTCGAGTGCTACCAGGGCACCGTCGAGTTCGACGTGGTCATCGAGCCGCGGTTCGACTACGGCGAGCTGCGGCCGTGGCTGCGCCACCACACCGACACCGACGCGTGGTCGGCGGTCGGCGGCGACAGCGCCCTGGTCCTGACCGCCGGCTGCGACCTCGATCTGGTCGGGCACGCCGCGAAGCTCGAGGGCCGGATGAGCGTGCCGGCGGGTGAGCGGCGCTGCTTCGCGGTCCAGGCGCAGATGCCGCACGTGCTCGACCCGACCCCGTGCTCGCAGAGCGAGATCGCGCGGCGCCTGGACGAGACCCAGCAATGGTGGGACCGGTGGGCGTCGACGATCACGGCGGGGAGCCGCTGGCAGGACTGGGTCCGCCGCTCGGCGGTCGTGCTCAAGGGCCTGACCTGCGCCCCGACGGGCGCGATGGTCGCCGCCCCGACGACGTCGCTGCCCGAGGAGGTCGGCGGCGAGCGCAACTGGGACTACCGCTACTCCTGGATCCGCGACTCGACACTGGCCCTGGCCGCCCTGTGCGTCGTCGGCCACGACGAGGTCGCGCGGGGGTTCCGCGACTTCCTGATGCGCACCGCGGCCGGCACCGCCGAGGACCTGCAGATCATGTACGGCGTCTACGGCCGGCGGCACCTCCCCGAGGTCGAACTCCGGCTGGAGGGCTACCGCGGCTCCCGCCCGGTGCGGATCGGCAACGGCGCGGCCGGGCAGGTCCAGCACGACATGTACGGTCACATCCTCGACGCCGCGCACCTCTGGCGCCGGACCCACGAGGAGCTGCAGCCCGACGAGTGGGCGTTCCTCCAGGGCCTCGTCGAGGCCGCGATCGACCGGTGGACGTTCCCCGACCGGGGCATCTGGGAGGTCAGAGGGGAGCCGCGGCACTTCGTGACCTCGAAGGTGATGCTCTGGGTGGCGCTGGACCGGGGCATCGCCATGGCCGGCGAGACCGACCTCGACGTCGACCTGGACCTCGACCGCTGGCGCAAGGTCCGCGACGAGATCCGCGAGGCGGTGGAGACGCAGGGCGTGCACCCGACGGGCGGCCACTACGTGCAGGCGTTCGGCTCGACCGAGGTCGACGCGGCGCTGCTGATGCTGCCGGAGGTCGGCTACTGCGCCGCCACCGACGAGCGGATGGTGCGCACGGTCGACGCGATCCAGCGCGAGCTCGGCGTCGCGCCGGACGGGTTCCTCCTGCGGTACCGCACCGAAACGGGCCATGACGGGCTCCGCGGCCACGAGGCCACGTTCCTGATGTGCTCGTTCTGGCTGGTCGACGTGCTCGCGCTCCAGGGCCGGGTCGACGAGGCGACCGCGCTGTTCGAGCGGCTGCTCGACTGCGGCAACGACCTCGGCCTGTTCGCCGAGGAGTACGACCCGGGCACCGGCCAGCTGCTCGGCAACTTCCCGCAGGCGTTCACGCACATGGCCCTGATCAACTCCGCGCACCAGCTGTCGTGCGCCACCCAGCACCCCGAGTCGTGCCGGAGCGCCCCGTGGGGGACTGCCGAAAGGCTCAGCGAGCCCTGGTGAGGACGGCGGAACGGCTGAGGACGGCGGAACGGCTGCGCGAACCCCGGTGAGAACGGCGACAATGCCGCCATGCCCGAATGGGACCAGGGACCCGGGAGCCGGACCCGCCTGCGGAGCTCCAGCTCTCCGACGCGTCGGCGTCTGCCGGCCGCCGCGTCCTCCACGAGCTGGGAGGGGCTGCCGAGCAGGGACCGCCCGCCCCTGGCCGCAGCCCTGGCCGCCGGCCTGCTGCTGGTCGCGATCGTCGCGTTCACCGGCCGGGTCTACGCCGGCGACGCCGAGCGGCCGCTGCGGGTCACCGGCGACGCGGATCCCCGGGCCGGCGCCGATCCGGTGGCCGGCGGGGACGCGGGCTGGCGGACGCTGGCCGACGCGCCGCTGGCCGGTCGGGCGGGCCACACCGGGGTCTGGACCGGTGCCGAGCTGCTCGTGTGGGGCGGGGCGGCCGGCGACCGCGCTTTCGCGGACGGCGCGGCCTACAACCCAGCGGCGGACGCCTGGCGGCCGCTTGCCGCTGCGCCGCTGGCGGGGCGCAGCCGGCACGTCGCGGTGTGGACCGGTGCCCAGATGCTCGTCTGGGGCGGTGAGGGGCCGGACGGGGCGGCGTTCGTGGACGGGGCCGCCTACGACCCCGTCGGCGACCGCTGGCGGGCTATGGCGCCGGCTCCGCTCTCCCCGCGGCGGGATCCCCTGGCGGCGTGGACCGGTCGTGAGCTCGTGGTCGTCGGCGGCCTGCGCGGTGACGAGCGGCTGACCGGGGCGGCGGCCTACGACGTCGCCGGCGACGCCTGGCGATCGCTGCCCGACGCGCCGCTCCCGGTCGCCGGCCAGGCCGCGGGACTGTGGACCGCGACTCGGTTCGTCGCATGGAGCGGCCGCAGCGGCGCGGCCTACCACCCGGGAGCCGACCGCTGGCAGCAGTTGCCGGACGTCCCGCGTGACGGTGCCGGCCGGGGAACCCTCCTCTGGACGGGCGACGAGCTCCTAGTGCTCGGCACGCACCTGGCGGGCCGGCCCAGGACGGCGGGGCTCGCGACCGCGCCCCCGGTGGACGACTGGCACGTCCTGGGACCGTCCCCGCTCCCCCCGTCCACGCTGCACCGGATGGTGTGGACCGGCACGGAGGCCCTGTTCTGGGGCGGCCTGCTGGGCCACGACCTCCGCCCCGGCGAGCGCATCCCGAGAGCCGGCGTGCGCTACGACCCCGCGGGGGACGCCTGGGCCGAGATTCCAGCGGCGCCCATCCCCGGGCGGCTGCGGGCTGCGGCGGTGTGGACCGGCGAGGAGCTGCTCGTCTGGGGCGGGAGCGACCGGCGGCGGGACTACGCCGACGGCGCGGCGTTCCGCCCCTGACCGGATCCCGCCCCGGTCAGGGCCAGGCCGAGCGACACGGCCGGGCCGATCAGCACGGCGAAGGCGAGTGTCCCCACGCCGGCCGTCCCGCCGAGCGCCCAGCCCAGGCCCAGGACCGTCAGTTCGATCGCGGCCCGGACGGCGAGCACCGGCAGACCGGTCCGGCGGTGGAGACCGGTCATCAGCCCGTCGCGCGGTCCGGGGCCGTGCGCGGCACCGAGGTAGAAGCCGCTTCCCAGCCCGATCAGGGCGATCCCGGCCACGAGCAGCGCCGCACGGGCGCCGGCTGCCGGTGGCACCGCGACCAGCAGCAGGGTCGCGTCCAGGGCGATGCCGATGACGACGACGTTGAGCACGGTCCCGAGGCCCGGCCGCTCCCGCAGCGGGATCCACAGCAGCAGGAGGGTGAGGCCGGTCAGCTGGGTCGCCACCCCGATCGACACCGGCGAGACCCGCGACACCCCCTCGGCGAACACCGTCCACGGCGCGGCGCCGAGCCGCGAGCGGACGACCAGCGCCTCGCCGGCCCCGAACAGCCAGAGACCGAACAGCAACCGGGCAAGGCGGGCAGGGGTGGTGCGCCAGCGCGGAAGGACGGCGGCGCCGGCGGGGGCGGTCACGCCCACAGGATAGGCCGCGGCCGCCGCCCGGCAGGAGTCAGGAGGCGCGGCCGCGGGTACCGCTGGACCAAAGGCCGAACGGCTGCGGAGGCGAAGCGATGACGCACCACGACCGCGACACCGCCGACATGAGCAAGCACAGCGACGAGCAGCTGCGCGAGGGGATCGACACGGTCCACGAGCAGGAGCAGCGCGTCGCCACCGAGGACTCCGGCGAGGCGCTGAACGCCCAGCAGGACCAGCGGCGGGCGATGGAGGAGGAGCTGGAGCAGCGCGAAGGCGACCGGTGACCAAGCTCTTCCGCTTCGCCGCCTCCGGTGCCCTGTCGGGCACGGCCCGCGTGCTCGGCCTCGCGGCGCGCGTCACCGAGCAGGTCGCGCTGGCCATGCGTCCGCAGCCCGACGACCCGCACCCCCCGGGGCCGGTGGGGCCCCTGACGGACGACGACATCGTCGAGGCCGTCGAGGCGGAGCGCGACGCCTACGACCGGGCGTGGCCACCGGGCCCTGACGCGCCGGAACCGGTCCGCGCGATCGACGAGCCTGCACTGGACGAACTTGACGAGATCGCAGTCGCGCCGGCGGCGCCCGATCGGGAGCCGGTCCCCGACCTCGCGGCCGTGCGCGCGCCCGACGACGCCGCCTCCGAGACCCACGCGCGCCGCGCCGAGTCGCACGCCGCCGCGCTGGCCGACCGCCCGGCCACCGACGTGGTCGAGGCGATCAAGACGCTGTCCACCGACGAGCTGCGCGAGCTCTACGACTACGAATCCGCGCGCAAGAAGCGCAAGTCGGTCCTCGGCGGGATCGAACGGGCACTGCGTCCCGACGCGGCCGTGGTGCACACCACCGAGACCCCGGAGTAGGGGTCCGTCCGCCCTACCCGTCCAGGTCGAGCGCGCGCGGCAGCGCGGCGTCCTGGAGCGCGGCGACCTCGTCGAGATCGAGGCCGATCAGGCCCTGGAGTTCCAGGCGCGGCTCGTCGAGGACGACCCCGAGTCGGCGCGCCCCGACGCGACGGAGGGCACAGAGGTCGGCGAACTGGCCGGCGTCGGGGGATCGGACGCTGACGACCACGCGCGACGGCGACTCGCTGAACAGCCACTGGTGCGGTGCGACGCCGGGCTCGGGCAGCAGGCGGGCGCCGAGCCCGCCGCCCCGGCAGGACTCGACCACCGTCGCGAGCAGCCCTCCGGTGCTGACGTCGTGCGCGCTGCGGATCCAGCCGACGTCGGCACCGGCCACGAGCAGGGCGTGGAGGGCCCTCTCCTCGTCGAGGTCGACGGCGGGTGGACGCCCGGCGACGCGGCCGTACAGGCGCCACAGGTACTCCGAGCCGCCCAGGCCCGGCCGCGTCGGGGCGCCGACGAGGAACAGGGCGTCACCGGGGGCCTGGAAGGCGTTGCCGACCCGGGCGACCACCTCGTCGAGGACGCCGAGGACGCCGACGACGGGCGTCGGGTGGATCGCAGCGTCGCCGGTGGCGTTGTAGAAGCTGACGTTGCCGCCGGTGATCGGCGTGCCGAGCGCCTCGCAGGCCTCGCCCAGTCCGCGGACGGTGTCGCGGAACTGGCCCATGACCTCCGGCCGCTCCGGGGACCCGAAGTTGAGACAGTTCGTGGCCGCGACCGGCGTCGCGCCGGTGCATGCCACGTTGCGGGCGGCCTCGGCGACGACGAGCCGGGCGCCGGCGGCGGGGTCGAGGGCGCACCAGCGGCCGTTGCCGTCGGCGGTGATCGCGACGCCCCGGGGGAACGCGGGATCGCCGCCCGGCAGCCGCAGCACGGCCGCGTCCGCGCCGGGCCCGAGCACGGTGCCGGAGCCGACGATCGAGTCGTACTGCTCCCACACGCAGCGCGCCGGCGCGAGGTTCGGCGAGCCGAGCAGCGTCATGGCGGCGGCGCGGAGGTCGGCGGGCGGGTCCCAGTCGTCGACGGGGACGTCGGCCTCGGGGTGGACCCAGTCGGCGACCGGCCGCTCGTAGACGGGGCCGTCGTCGGCGAGCGACGCGGCCGGCGCGTCGTGGACGACCTCCCCGCGGTGGGTGAACACCAGCCGGTCGCCGCCGGTCACCTCGCCGATCGGGGTCGCGTCCGCGCCCCAGCGGGCGCACACCTGCAGGACCCGCTCCAGTCGCTCGGGCGCCACGAGCGCGAGCATCCGCTCCTGCGACTCCGAGCAGAGGATCTCCCAGGCCTCCATCGATGCTTCCCGCAGAGGGACGAGGTCGAGGTCGACGCGCATCCCCATGCCCGCCTTCGAGGCCATCTCGGCGGTCGAGCAGGCGATGCCGGCGGCGCCCATGTCCTGGATGCCGGACAGCAGGTCCTCGGCGTAGAGCTGGAGGCACGACTCGATCAGCAGCTTGCCCGCGAACGGGTCCCCGACCTGGACGTTCGGCCGCTTCGCGTCGTCCACGCCGGCGTCGCCGAACTCGGCGCTGGCCAGGACGGAGGCGCCGCCGATCCCGTCGCGACCGGTGCGCTGCCCGATGAGGACCGCGACGTCGCCGACAGCCTCGGCTCTGGCGAGCTGGATGGTGTCGGCGGCCATCACCCCGACGCAGAGCACGTTGACGAGCGGGTTGCCGGCGTAGCAAGGATCGAAGACGGTCTCGCCGCCGACCGTCGCGACGCCGATCGAGTTGCCGTAGTGGCCGATCCCGCGGACCACCCCGTCGACGATCCGGCGCGTGCGCTCGACGTCGTCGCCGGGCCCCACCCCGCCGAAGCGCAGCGGGTCGAGCAGCGCGATCGGGCGGGCGCCCATGGTGAGGATGTCGCGGATGATCCCGCCGACGCCGGTCGCGGCGCCCTGGAACGGCTCGACGAAGCTCGGGTGGTTGTGGCTCTCGATCTTGAACGTGACCGCCAGGCCGCCGCCGACGTCGACGACGCCCGCGTTCTCGCCGGGACCGACCAGGACCCGCTCCCCCGCGGTCGGCAGCTGGCGCAGATAGACCTTCGAGGACTTGTACGAGCAGTGCTCCGACCACATCACCGAGTACGTGCCGAGCTCCGCGGTCGACGGCTCGCGCCCGAGCGTCGCGACGATCCGCTCGTACTCGGCGTCGGTGAGCCCGAGCTCGCGCGCGAGCCCGCGCGGGTCGGGTGCGGGCGTGGGCACGGTCAATCCGGGCGTCCTGACGCTGCGCTCCTTGAGGACGGGCGGCAGCTTACTCAGTGGCGAGAACGTCCTCGACGAACAGTTGTGACTCGATCGTCAGGGTCATCGGCGACAGGATGCCCTCCGCGAGGTCGAGCACCTCGTCCGCGGTGGTCAACCCGAGCATCCGCACCAGGAGGCGCAGGTCGTCGCGGTCCTCATTGGCCCGGTGCGCCAGCACCTTCAGGGCGAGGAGCATCTGGGGAGACGCTGCCTCGACGCGCAGCCCCGGCAGCTCGAAGATGTGCGTCTCGTGGGGATCGGGACCGCCCAGCAGACCCTTGACGGAGTTCAGCCAGTCGCCGTCGAGGTTGCGGTCCCCAGCGACCTCCGCCGCGGCCTGGTAGATCTCCTGCCTCGGCTCGAACACCGCGTCGACGTCGCGCGTCGTGCGCCGCAGGTTGTACGCCAGCGCGATCGCCGCCCCGCCGACCACGTAGAGATCGCCCCTGGAGGTGCTTGCGCAGCAGCCGGTGGCCGACGTCGCGCAGCGCGGCCAGGATCTCGTCGCGGTCCATCACAGACGGAACAGCAGGCCGTCGGTGATCATGATCCCCCGGCGCCTGAACGCCGCCGGCGATTCGACCACCGCCATGGCGCGGAAGCCCGGCTCCTCCGCCGCGAACCAATAGCGGTCGAGGAAGCGGTGACGTTCCGTCGCCCACGCCGGGCGGTCGAAGCCGTGCACGGCCGCGAAGTGCTCCGCGAGGGCTCCGAGGAAGGCATCCAGGCGCGGGTCGTCGAGGTCGTCGGGGCGGTCACGAACGAGTGCCTCGCGGTGGTCGTTCGTGAACAGCCCGTAGAACCCGTCGAGGAACTCCCGCAGCCCGAAGAAGAAGTCCTCCCCGGCGGCGGTGCGTGCTGCGAAGGTCGCGAGCGTCCACCGACCCTCCGGGCTCGTCCCGCCGTTGCGGCGCAGCCACTCGTGAACGGTCTGGGGCTCGCGGGGGTCGTCATCGGCCCGGAGACGGAGGATGCGCTCGAGCGGCGACTCGGTGCTCACACGGCAACCGTACTGCGGGGCTTGACGCTCGGGCCGCCTTCGCCGTACCGTGGCCGGCGGCCATGGTGCGGCGGGACGCACCGATCAGCGAGCGATGCGAGAGGAGGGGAGCGATGAAGCGAATGCTCCCTGACCTCACAGCCCCGCGCCTGCCGGGCGGCAACGGCTTCTAACAGCCGGCTCCGCCCGCCCCGCACCGCCGTTCGCACCTCCACCACAGTCCCGCGCCGCTCGCGCGCGAGAGGGCACCTCGATGGCCACCCGCACGACCCCTTCCCACTGGCAGCTCCTCGCCGAGCTGGTGCGCCCGCGCCGTCGCGCGCTGATGCTCATGGGCGTCGCCCTCGCCGCGGCGTCGGCGCTCCCGCTCGCCGGCCCGCAGCTGCTGCGCGCGTTCATCGACCGTGCCGTCGATGCGGCCCCCCTCGCCGTGCTCCTGACGATCGCCGGCGGGTACGTCGTCCTCGGCGTCGCCGCGCAGGCCGCCGCGGTCGGCACGACGTACGCGGCGACGCGGATGGCCTGGTCAGCGACGAACACCCTGCGGGAGCGCGCGGCCGCGCACGCGCTGCGCCTCGACCTCGGCTTCCACGGCGCGACGTCGCCGGGCGCGCTGGTCGAGCGCATCGACGGCGACGCCACGTCGATCACCCGCCTGTTCACCGATGTCGTGCTGAAGGTCGTCGGCGGGGCCCTGACCCTGATCGGTGCCGTCGCCCTCGTCGCGCGCGAGGACTGGCGCGTCGGCCTGGCGATGGCCGCGTTCACGACCGCCGCGATCGCCCTGGTGGTGCGCCTGCGCGACCGCGCCGTGCCGCAGACCGTGGCCGAGCGCGCCGCCTACGCCGACGTCATCGGCCTCGTCGCCGAGCAGCTCGACGGCGGCGAGGACCTCCGGGCGCTCGGGGCCGGCGGGTTCGCCCTCGACCGGCACGAGCAGGCGAGCGCCCGCCACTCCGGCGCGATGGCCGGGGCGTGGCTCGCCAGCGCACGGATCTGGACGACGACGACCGGTGCCTTCGCGCTCGGCGGCGTCGGGATGCTCACCGCCGGCTGGCTGCTGCACCGCCGCGGCGCGATGACGATCGGGACGGTCTTCCTGCTGTTCCAATACGTGCAGATCCTCCGCCGGCCCATCGAGACGATCGCCGAACAGCTCCAGGAGATCCAGCGGTCCGCCGCCGGGGCCGCGCGCATCGGCAGGCTGCTCGACGAGCGTCCCGCGGTGGACGGCGGCGGCGGGTCCCGGCTGCCGACGGGAGCGCTCGCCGTGACGTTCGAGCGGGTCGGCTTCGCCTACCCCGACGACGGGCGCACCGTCCTCGACGGCGTCGACCTCCACGTCCCCGCGGGAACGGTCGTCGGGCTGGTCGGCCGCACCGGCAGCGGCAAGACGACCCTGGCTCGGCTCGCGCTGCGCCTGGCCGACCCCACCGGCGGCCGCATCCGGCTCGGCGGCGTCGACCTGCGCGACGCGGACCCCGTCGATCTCCGGCACCGGGTCGCCGTCGTGACGCAGGACGTCCAGCTGTTCGACGCCAGCGTGCGCGACAACCTCACCCTGTTCGGCGACGGCGACGACGCCGCCATGGTCGACGTCGTCCGCCGGCTCGGCCTGGGGTCCTGGTTCGACGCCCTCCCCGAGGGCCTCGACACCGTGCTCGGCGACGGCGCGGCTCTGTCGGGAGGCCAGGCGCAGCTCCTCGGCATCGCCCGCGCCTTCCTGCGCGATCCCGGCCTCGTGGTTCTCGACGAGGCGTCGTCGCGGGTCGATCCCGCCACGGCCGAACGGGTCGAGCGCGCCCTGGACCGCCTCCTCGCCGGCCGCACGGCCCTGGTGATCGCGCACCGGCTCCGCGCCATCGACCGCGCCGACGCCGTCGTCGTCCTGGAGGCCGGGCGCATCGTCGAGGCCGGCCCGCGGGCCGAGCTGGTCGACGACCCGGCGAGCCGCTTCCACCGTCTGCTGCGCCTGGAGGCCGAGGGGGTGAGCGCATGAAGGGCACCGCAGAGCCCAGGGCGATCCGGGTGGCCGTCGGCCTGGCCCGGTACCGCGCCGGGCGCTACCTCGTCGGCGGACTGTTCTGGATCGCCTGGTGGAGCCTGCCCGCGCTCGTCGGCCTCGTGCTCAAGGCGGCGTTCGACGCGATCAGCGGCGACGCGCCGGCGGGGCTCGACGCCGGCAGCCTCATCGGCGTGCTGCTGGCGGTCGAAGCCGCCCGGCTCGGCATCTTCTTCGCGGCCTTTCCGCTGTGGGCCCGCTGGTGGGCCGCCGGCCAGGCGCTGCTGCGCACGAACCTTCTCCGGTCGCAGGTCTCAAGCGGCGGCAACGGCGCCGGCGCTCCGGTCCGCAGTGCCGGGGCCGCGATCGCCGTCTTCCGCGACGACGCCGAGGACTTCGTGAAGTTCGTCGACTCGTGGGTCGACCTCGCGGGCGCCGTCGTGTTCGCGATCTTCGCCCTCGTCGTCATGGTCCGCATCGATGCGGTCCTGGCTCTGGTCGTGGGGCTGCCGCTGGTGATCGTGTTCGCCGTGACCCGCGCGCTGGCGGACCGCGTCCGCCGGACGCGTCGCGCCGATCGCGAGGCCACGGCTCGGGTCACGGGGTTCCTCGGCGACGTCTTCTCGGCGGTGCTCGCGGTGAAGGTGGCGGGCGCGGAGGAGCGGACCGTCGCGCGTCTGCGGCAGCTCAACGCCGCGCGCGGCCGCACGGCCCTGCACGACCGCGTCCTCGCCGACTCGCTCGACGCCGCGAGCGGGTCCACCGTCGACGTCGGCATCGGGGTGGTCCTGCTGCTCGCGGCCGGCTCGATGCGCGCCGGGGAGTTCACGGTGGGCGACCTCGCGCTGTTTGCCAGCTACGTCTCGTGGCTGGCCGGGCTGCCGCGCATCGCCGGGCTGGTGCTGACGCGGCACCGGCACGCGGAGGTCGCCGCCCGCCGGATGGCCGCGATGCTCCCGCGCAACGACGAGACCGAGGCGGTCGTCCCCCGCCGCCTGCGGCTGGGCGCGCCGGTCGTCATCGCGGAGCG